>NZ_JBHWGV010000107.1:0-31465 GCF_042732955.1 Kitasatospora sp. NPDC059747
GTCGGGAGGCGGGCCCGTTCGCGCGTCCGGGGCGGCTACTTCTGGTAGATCGCCTCGACGTCGGCCGCGAAGTCCTTCAGGACGACGTTGCGCTTGAGCTTCAGGGACGGCGTGAGGTGGCCGCTCTCCTCGGAGAACTCGGTGTCCAGCAGGCGGAACTTCTTGACCGCCTCGGCGTGCGAGACGGCCGCGTTGCCGTCGTCGACGGCGGTCTGGAGCGCGGCCAGCAGGTCCGGGTCCTCGCGCAGTTCGGCGACCGTCGCGGTGGCGGGCTTGCCGTTGAGCTCCTTCCACTTGGGGAAGAAGTCCGGGTCGACGGTGATCAGGCAGCCGATGAAGGGCTTGCGGTCGCCGACCACCATGACCTCGCCGACCAGCGCGTGCGCCCGGATCCGGTCCTCGATCACCGCCGGGGCGACGTTCTTGCCGCCCGCCGTGACGATGATCTCCTTCTTGCGGCCGGTGATGGTCAGGTAGCCCTCGGAGTCCAGCGAGCCGAGGTCGCCGGTGGCCATCCAGCCGTCCTTGAGGCTGTCGGCGGTCGCCTGCGGGTTGTTCCAGTAGCCGGTGAAGACGTGCGGGCCCTTGAAGAAGACCTCGCCGTCCTCGGCGATCCGCACGGAGGCGCCGGGCACCGGCTGGCCGACCGTGCCGATCTTCGGCTTGTCCCACGGGTTGAAGGCGGTGGCCGCGCAGGTCTCGGTCAGGCCGTAGCCCTCCAGGACGGTGAAGCCGATGCCGCGGTAGAAGTGGCCGAGGCGCTCGCCGAGCGGGGCGCCGCCGGAGATGGCGTGGGTGGCCCGGCCGCCGAGGGCGGCGCGCAGCTTGCTGTAGACCAGCTTGTCGAACACCGCGTGCTTGATCCGCAGGCCGAGGCCGGCGCCGCCGGCGTCCAGGGCGCGGCTGTAGGCGATCGCGGTCGCGGCGGCCTTGTCGAAGATCTTGCCCTTGCCGTCGGCCTGGGCCTTGGCGCGGGCGGTGTTGTAGACCTTCTCGAACACCCGCGGCACGCCGAGGATGAGGGTCGGGCGGAAGGAGGCCAGCTCGGCGGTGACGTCCTTGATGTCGGAGACGTGGCCCAGCTTGATCGGGGCCATCGCCGGGGCGATCTCGACGATCCGGCCGAGCACGTGGGCCAGCGGGAGGAACAGCAGGACGGAGCTCTCGCCGGTGCGGAACAGCGGGGTGAGGCGCTCGACGACGTTGCCGCACTCGGCCAGGAAGTTGCCGTGCGTCAGCTGACAGCCCTTCGGGCGGCCGGTGGTGCCCGAGGTGTAGACGATGGTGGCGATCGAGTCCTCGGAGGCGGTCGAACGGCGCTCCTGGACGGTCGCGTCCGCGACGCCCTCGCCCGCCTCGGCCAGCGCGGCGATCGCGCCGCCCTCGATCTGCCAGAGGTGCTCCAGCTTCGGCAGCCGGCCGCGGACCTCCTCGACCACCTTGAGGTGCTGGTCGGTCTCGGCGAACACGGCGACCGCGCCGGAGTCGCCGAGGATCCACTCGACCTGCTCGGCGGAGGAGGTCTCGTACACCGGCACGGTGATCGCGCCGGCCGTCCAGATCGCGAAGTCCAGCAGCGTCCACTCGTACCGGGTGCGGGACATGACGCCCACCCGGTCGCCGGGCCGGATGCCCGAGGCGATCAGGCCCTTCGCCGCCGCGTGCACCTCCACCAGGAACTGGGTCGCGGTCAACTCCTGCCAGCGGCCGTCCACCTTCCGGCTGAGCACCACGACGTCCGGGTACCGCTCGGCGTTCTGGTGCACGAGGTCGGAGAGGTTACCGCCGCTCGGTACCTGGTAGAGGGCCGGAAGGCTGAAGTCGAGCAAGACTGCTCCTCGTTCGCGACGCTGCGGGACGGCAGGACGTTACTGCCCGGTAGGCAGCTTCGACCAGGGGGGTCGGCCCCGGTGTTCGAAGTGTCACACCCGGCCGGGTCGGACCAGGCCGTGACCGGGTCGTTCGACTGGCACCCTACGGCAGGGCCGGGCGACCGGCCGGTAACATGCGCCGCCGCCGGGCGCCCGCGGGCGCCCGCCGTCCGCCGCCCGGTGCCCGTGCGGCCGAGTCGATCGCCGGTCGCGATAGCCTGCTCCGGGCGCACCCGGGCGAGCACGCCTCGACCGGGGCGGCAGGCAAGAGGGACCGAGTCGGAGGGCCATTCCATGGCGGAGCACACCAGGTCGAGCATCACCATCGACGCGACCCCGGCCACGGTCATGGCCGTGATCGCCGACTTCGCCGCCTACCCGGCCTGGACCGGCGAGGTCAAGGAGATCGAGGTCCTGGAGGCCGCCGAGGACGGCCGCGCCTCGAAGGTCCGCCTGCTGCTCGACGCCGGCGCCATCCGCGACGAGCACGTCCTCGCCTACACCTGGGACGGCGACCGCGAGGTCGGCTGGACCCTCGTGCGCAGCCAGATGCTCCGCTCGCTCGACGGCTCCTACACCCTCGCCCCGCTCGGCGCCGACCGCACCGAGGTCACGTACCAGCTCGCCGTGGACGTCAAGATCCCGATGCTGGGCATGATCAAGCGCAAGGCCGAGAAGGTCATCATCGACCGCGCGCTGGCCGGCCTGAAGAAGCGCGTCGAGGACGGCGGCGGCAAGAAGCCCGCCCAGGGCTGACGGCGCGGAACGGGGGCCCGACGGCATGACGGCGACACGCACCATCCTGGTCAGCGGCGACGCGGGCGCGCCCGCGGTGGCCGCCGCCACCGCCCTGCACGCCGCCCGCGGCGGCCGGCGGGTCTGGCTGCTGGCCGCCGACGACCCGCACCGGGCGCTGGACTCCGTGCTGGGCGTCCGCCTGGAACCCGAACCGCTGCGGTACGCAACCGGCCTGACCGTCTCCCGGATCGACGAGCAGGCCGCCTTCCGGCACGCCCTCGGCGAGATCGCCGGGCGCCTCAAGCCCGCCCTCGACCTGCTCGGGGCCGAGCCGCTCGACCCCGAGGAGCTCACCGCCCTCCCGGGCATCGCCCGGATCGCCCTGCTGCGCGCCCTGCCCGCCGCCGACGGGGACGTCCTGGTCGTGCTCGCCCCGCCGCCCGCCGAGCTGATCGGCGCCCTCGCCCTGCCCGAGCAGCTGGAGCGCTACCTGGACCGGCTGGTCCCCGAGCAGCGCCAGGCCGCCCGGGCGCTGCGCCCGCTGCTGGCCGGACTGGCCGGTGTCCCGATGCCCGCCGACTGGCTGTACGAGAGCCGCGGCAAGGCCGCCGGCGTGCTCGCCGAGTCCCGGGCCGCGATCACCTCGCCCGGCACCAGCGTCCGCCTCGTCGTGTCGGCCGACGGCCATCCGTTCGACGACCTGCGGCGGATCCGCGCCGGGCTGGCCCTGCACGGGCACCGGCCGGACGCCGTCGTGGTGCACGGCGCGCTGCCGGACAAGGCGCTGGAGTCGCCCGACCCGTGGCTGGCCGCGCTGGCCGAGCGCCGCCGCGAGGAACTGGCCGCGCTGACGGCGGCGAGCGACGCCCCCGTCCTCCTCACCGGGCTCGCCGACGTCACCCTGGAGGCCGTCGCCGACCGCCTCTACGGGGACGGACCCGGCCCCGAGCCGCTGGCCGCCGAGCCCTGGCCGGTGGAGGACCGGCTCGCCGAGGAGGGCCTGCTGGTGTGGCACCTCGCGCTGCCGGGCGCCGAGCGGGCCGACCTGGACCTCGTGCGCCGTGGCGACGAGCTGGTGGTCGGCCTCGGCGCCCACCGCCGGGTGCTCGCCCTGCCGTCGGCGCTGCGCCGCTGCACCGTCGCGGGCGCGGGGCTGACCGACGGGGTGCTCACGGTGCGGTTCGCGCCCGATCCGGCGCTCTGGCCCCGGGGCTGACGTCCTCCTGCGCCGCGGGGCCGTGTCGCGCCTCGGGTAGCGTCGGTGGCCGGTGGCCGCGGGGTGCGGCCGCAGCAGAGGAGGCCCCGCGATGACCAGCACCGACCGTACCGAGCCGACGGACGGGTCGACCGACGGGTCGACGGACGAGGCGGCGAACGGACCGACCAGCGGGGCGACGGACCAGGCGGCGAGCGGGCCGTCGGACGCCGACGCGGACGGCGCGGCGGGCGGTCCCGGGGACACGCAGGCCCACCCCTTCGGCCCGGAGCTCGGCCCGCTGGTGGACGAGGTGCGCCGGTTCGCCGACGCCTTCGGCCAGAAGGCCCAGGAGGCGAGCGCCGACACCCTGATCACCCTGGCCGGCTTCGCCGACCGGCTGCGCGAGCAGAAGCCGGAGGTCTACGGGCACCTCGCGGCCGCCGGCTCCGGACTCGCCGCCGCCGGCGCCGAGCTGCTGGCCGCCTACCGCGCCGCCGGGGCCGGCCACGAGCGCCGCTGGACCGCGGGCGACGGCGCCGCCAGCGAGCGGATCGACCTCGACAGCCCCGACGAGCCGTCCACCAAGCAGTGAATCCGTAACCCCTGACGGGTGACGATCTCACCCCCGAGCGTGACGAACCGGGAGTATTCGTAAGACTTTTGAAGCGTCACGGCCCGGTTGGTCCCGGATTGTCTTCGGCTAATGTATGCGAGGCTGTGTACGAGGGCGTGTTTGGGCGGTACCGTTCCGTCCAGCGGGAACGAGTGAATAGCTGAGGGACACATGGCTCTGACCATCGGCGTCGATGTCGGCGGGACCAAGATCGCGGCAGGTGTGGTCGACGAGGCGGGCGCGATCCTCGCCAGGACCAGGGTGCCCACCCCGGCCGACCCCCAGTGGGCCGTCGACGCCATCGCGCAGGCCGTGCGCGAGCTCAAGGAGCAGCACCCCGACGTCACCGCCGTCGGCGTCGGCGCCCCCGGCTTCGTCGACCGCAACCGTTCCACGGTGATCTTCGCGCCCAACATCGACTGGGAGAACGAGCCGCTGCGCGGCCGGATCGAGGAGCTCACCGGCCTCGACACCGTCGTCGAGAACGACGCCAACTGCGCCGCCTGGGCCGAGTTCCGCTTCGGCGCCGCCGCCGACCACGAGGACATGGTCCTGATCACCGTCGGCACCGGCATCGGCGGCGGCATCGTCCTGGACGGCCGGCTGCACCGCGGCCGGTTCGGCGTGGCCGGCGAGATCGGCCACCTCAACATGGTCCCCGACGGCCTGCAGTGCGGCTGCGGCGGCAAGGGCTGCTGGGAGCAGTACGGCTCCGGGCGCTCGCTGCGCCGCTACGGCCGGGAGAAGGCCGCCGCCGACCCGGTCCGCGGCCGGCGGATGCTGGAGCTCAACGACGGCGTCGCCGAGACCATCCGCGGCATCCACATCACCGAGGCCGCCGAGGCGGGCGACCCGCTCGCCCTGGAGTGCTACGCCGAGCTCGCCGACTGGCTGGGCCGCGGCATGGCCGACCTCGCCGCGCTCTTCGACCCGGGCGTCTTCGTCCTCGGCGGCGGCGTCTCCGACTCCGGCCGGCTGCTGCTCGACCCGGTCGCCAAGGCCTTCGAGCACTACCTGACCGGCGGCGTGCACCGCCCGCGCGCCGAGGTCGTCCTGGCCTCGATGGGCTCGGCCGCCGGCATCGCCGGCGCGGCCGACCTCGCCCGCACCGTCTGACCCGCCCCACCCCTCGAAGAAGAAGAGCCCGCCGGCGGCGGTGCGACCGGACCCCGACCACCTCCGGACGCGCCGCCGCCGTCGCACGTCCCCGGGCTGCCGTACGGTCGGTCCCACCGATCACGGACGGGGAGGAACATGACGACGGCACCCACCGCACCGCTGCCCGGGCCCGGCCCGCGCCGACTGCGGCTGCTCGGCTACAACGTCCGCTCGCTGCGCGACGACCGCGAAGCACTCGTCCGGGTGATCCGGGCGTGCGAGCCGGACCTCGTCTGCATCCAGGAATCGCCGCGCTACTGGCGCCCCGAGGGCCAGGCCGGGTGGCTCGCGCGGCGCACCGGGACGGCCGTCCTCGCCGGCGGCGGCCGGACGGCGGCCGGGCCGCTGCTGCTCGGCCGGCCCGGCGCCGTCGAGGTGCTCGGCGTGCACGACCGCTTCCTGCCCAAGACCCGCGGCCTGCACGCCCGCGGCTTCGCCACCGCGCTGCTCCGGCTGCCCGGTTCGGCGCCGTTCACCGTCACCAGCTGCCACCTGAGCCTGGACGCCGACGAGCGGTACGGGCAGTTCGAGCTGCTGCTCGACCAGCTCGGGATCACCGAACTCGGCGTCATCGCGGGCGACTTCAACGAGCACCCGGACGGCGAGGGGTGGCGGCTGCTGGCCTCGCGGCTCCAGGACGGGCACGTCACGGCGCCCTGGGGCGGCGAGTTCACGTCCGTCCCGGAGCGCCCCTACCAGCGGATCGACGCCGTCTTCGCCACGCCCGGGATCACCGTGCGCGCCTGCGGTGTGCCGCACGGGCTGCCGGGCGTCACCGAGGCGGACCTGCGGGCCGCGACCGACCACCTGCCGGTGCTCGCCGTGCTGGAGATCCCCGAGCCCTAATGATGCGCCGGGGGTCGCAACACGGCGGACCCGCCCGGCCACGGCACCGGCTACACGACCGCGCCGTGGTCCGGGTCCTCCGGCTCGTCCTCGTCGCGGTCCTTCATCCGGACCACGAGGGTCACGAAGCCGCCCAGGAAGGCGCTGAACCCGACCCAGGCCGGCCAGCCGGAGATCTCCCGCCACACCACCGCGTCGAACAGCAGCAGCGCCGGGCCGCCGAGCACCGCGAGCCACGCGAACTTGGTGGTCACGTCCGCCGGCGGCAGCGGCTCCGGATCCGGCGGGATGAAGTGGCCCTCGTCCGTCTCCTCGGACAGCTCGAAGTCGCGCGGGCCCCCGCCGGCGGCCGGCAGCACCGGGCCGCCCGACCGGGAGCGGGGCTGCGGGGCCAGGTCGGAGAGGTCGTCGGGGGCGCCCTGGCCGGCGCCGTCCTTGTAGCCGCCCTTCAGCTCGCCCCGGGCCCGGAGGTTCTCGATCTCCGGCCAGTTCGGGTTGTTCAGGTCGACGGGGTCGTCGAACTGGGCCACCAGGGCGGCGAAGATCTCGTCCTGTTCGGCCTGGCTGCGCTCGGGCGCGCGCCGCGGCCGGGGCTCCGCGGGGGCCTCGCCGGCCCCGTCCGCCGCCGTGCCGCCGCCGACGCCGCTCCCCACCGCGTCGTTCGTCGCCCCGTCGGTCGTGCCGTCCTCGCGGGGTGCCTCGTCCCCGCCGCCCGCCGTGCTGCTCTCGTGCACTTCCGGCCCTTCAGCCATGGTGATCGTCGGATTCGACCCGGTTGACGCCCGCCGCGTGCGCGGGAGCCAGCCGTCGGATGAAGTCCAGGCCGCCCCTGAATATTTCCGCCGCGTCGTGGTCCAGCGTCGCGACGTGGAAGCTGCGCTGGCACAGCCGCTCCGTCACGTCGGTCGAGGATATCCGGGCCAGCACCAGTTCCGAGTTGGCCGGCGAGACCACGTGGTCCTGCGGACTGCGGAACAGCAGCACCGGCTGGGTCACCTCCGGCAGCCGCCGCTGGACCTCCTGCCACAGCTTGCCCAGGGACCAGGCGGCGTCCAGCGGCGTCCGGTCGTAGCCGCCCTCGGTGACGCCGGGCCGGGCGATGTCGTCGGTGATCCCGGGGACGCTCGGGAGGAGGTGGCGCAGCACCGGAAGCAGCACACTCGCGGGGTTGTCCGAGCGCACCGACGGGTTGACCAGCACCAGTCCGGAGACCGTCGGGCCGTGCAGCGCGGCCAGCCGCAGGGCCAGCGCGCCGCCCATCGACAGCGCGAAGACGAAGACCTGTTCGCACTCCTCGGCGAGCACCCGCAGCTCCCGGTCGACCTCGGCGTACCAGTCCTCCCACCGGGTGACCTGCATGTCCTGCCAACGGGTGCCGTGCCCCGGCAGCAGCGGCAGGGAGACCGTGAGCCCGGCCGCCGCCAGCTGCTCCGCCCACGGGCGCATCGACTGCGGCGACCCGGTGAAGCCGTGGCACAGCAGGACCCCCACCGGTCCGCCCCGGTGGCGGTACGGTTCGGCACCGGGCAGCAACGGCATGGCGGGCTCCTTCGCGGGCGGGCGGCGCTGGGGGAGGGGACGCTGGAACTGGAGGCTGCGGAATTCGCATCGTCCCACGCGCTCCGCCGGGTCGTACACCCCCGGGCGTGCGCCCCGCGCCCACCCGGCGAGCGGGGCGGGGCGCGGGCCGCGCTCACGGGGCATTAGGATCGACCGGTCCGCAATACAGGAGGCCCGGGTTGTTCTACCGACTGATGAAGATGATCGTCGCGCCACTGCTTCGGATCTTCTTCCGGCCGTGGATCGAGGGTGAGGAGAACATCCCGACCGAGGGTGCGGCGATCATCGCGAGCAACCACCTGTCCTTCTCGGACTCGTTCTTCTTCCCGGCACTGATCAAGCGCCGGGTCACCTTCATCGCGAAGGCCGAGTACTTCAACACCCCGGGCCTCAAGGGCCGGCTGACCGCCGCCTTCTTCAAGGGCGTCGGCCAGCTGCCGGTCGACCGCTCCGGGGTGCGCGGCGCCGGCGAGGCCGCGATCCGCAGCGCGATCGCGGTCCTGGACCGCGGCGAGCTCTTCGGCGTCTACCCCGAGGGCACCCGCTCGCCCGACGGCAAGCTGTACCGCGGCAAGGTCGGCGGTCTGGCCCGCGTCGCGCTGGCCACCGGCGCGCCGGTCATCCCGGTCGCCATGATCGACACCGAGAAGGTGCAGCCGCCCGGTCAGGTCGTCCCCAACTTCGGCATCCGCCCCGGCATCCGGATCGGCCGCCCGCTGGACTTCTCCCGCTACCAGGGCATGGAGAACGACCGCTTCATCCTCCGTTCGGTGACGGACGAGGTGATGTACGAGATCATGCGCCTCTCGGGCCAGGAGTACGTCGACATCTACGCGACGGCCGCCAAGCGGCAGATCTCCGAGGACAAGAAGCGCGCCGACGCCGAGCGCAAGGCCGCCGCCAAGGCGGAGAAGGCCGAGGCGGAGAAGGCGGCCGAGGCCGAGAAGGCCGCGGAAGCCGAGAAGGCCGCCGAGGCGGAGAAGACGCAGGAGCAGAAGGACACCGGGTCGGCCTGACGGACCACCCGGAGGCCCAGGGGAGGGGCGGGCGGATGACGGACGGCGGCAGAACCGGGGCGGTGGGCGCCGGCGGCGGCTCCGGTGCCGGTGGCACGGGGCTCGGCGGCACCGTCGCGGCCGGCGGCATGTCGGTCGAACTCCCGCTCTGGCGGGCGATGTCCTACTTCCGGGTCCTCGCCCTGTGCTACGCCCTGCTCCGCTACTTCCACTCCTACCTGCACTTCCTGCACCCCGTCGCCGGCTGGATCTACCTCGGCGCGCTCACCCTCTGGACCCTTGCCAGCACCCGGGCCTTCGCCGGCCCGCAGCGCTGCACGTGGTACGTCCTCGGCACCGACCTCGCGATGGCCGTCACCGGCATCGTGATGAGCGGCCAGACCGACGACCCGGTCCGGATCAGCCACGGCTCGACCACCCTGCCGACCATCTGGGCCGCGGGCACGGTGCTCGGCTTCGCCGGCAAGGGCGGCTGGCGCTGGGCCGCGGCGGCCGGCTCGGTGATCGGCGTCGCCAACATCCTCGGCCACGGCGGCATCACCGCCGACAACGTCCACAACATCGTGCTGCTGATGGTGGCCGGCTGCGCGATCGGCTACGTCATCGAACTCGCCCGCGCCAGCGAGGCCGCGCTCACCCGCGCCCTCCAGGTCGAGGCCGCGACCCGCGAGCGCGAGCGGCTCTCCCGGGACATCCACGACGGCGTCCTCCAGGTGCTCGCGCTGGTCCAGCGCCGGGGCGCCGAGCAGGCCGAACGCCCCGGCGCCGGCGCCGACTTCGCCGAGCTCGGCCGCCTCGCGGGCGAACAGGAGCGCGCCCTGCGGACGCTGATGACCGGCGGCCCGATCCCCGCCCGCCGCTCACCGCAGGCCGTCGAGGAGCCGGGCGACCTCACCGCGCTGCTGCGCCCGTACGCGGACGAGCGGATCACGATCTCCGCCCCCGGCACACCCGTCCTGCTGCCCGCGCCCGCCGTCGGCGAACTGGCCGCGGCGGTCGGCGCCGCCGTCGACAACGTCCGCAAGCACGCCGGTCCCGCCGCCCGCGCCTGGATCCTGGTCGAGGACGAGCCGGAGGCCGTCACCGTCAGCATCCGCGACGACGGCCCCGGCTTCGCCGCCGGGCGGCTCGGCGAGGCGGAGCGGGCCGGACGGCTCGGCGTCAGCCAGTCGATCCGCGGCCGGCTGCTGGACCTCGGCGGCACCGCCGAGCTGTACTCGGCGCCCGGGGAGGGCGTCGAGGTCGAACTGCGCGTCCCGAGGAAGGGCTCCGATGACCGACCAGCCAGCGACTGATCCGGCGGCCGAACGGCCGGTGCGGGTGATGGTCGTGGACGACCACCCGATGTGGCGCGACGCCGTCTCGCGCGACCTCGCCGAGGCCGGGCTGGACGTGGTGGCCACCGCGGGCGACGGCGAGGAGGCCGTCCGCCGGGCCCGGGCCTGCACGCCCCAGGTGGTCGTGCTCGACCTCAACCTGCCCGGCCTGCCCGGCGCCGAGGTGTGCCGGCAGGTCGTGGCGCACGACCCGTCGGTGCGGGTGCTGGTGCTCTCCGCGAGCGGCGAGCACCAGGATGTGCTGGAGGCCGTGAAGTCCGGCGCGACCGGCTACCTGGTGAAGTCGGCCGGGCGGGAGGAGCTGCTGGACGCCGTGCGGCGTACGGCCGTCGGCGACGCGGTCTTCACCCCGGGCCTGGCCGGCCTGGTGCTCGGCGAGTTCCGCCGCCTGGCCGCCGAACCGGCCCCGGCCTCCGCCCCGGCCGTGCCCCAGCTGACTGCCCGCGAGACGGAGGTCCTGCGGCTCGTGGCGAAGGGCCTGTCGTACCGCCAGATCGCCGAGCGCCTGGTGCTGTCGCACCGGACGGTGCAGAACCACGTGCAGAACACTCTGGGGAAGCTGCAGTTGCACAACCGGGTGGAGCTGGTGCGGTACGCGATCGAGCAGGGGCTGGACGACGAGATCTGAGGGGTGCCTCCGGCGGTTCGGAGGGGCCGGGGGGGCGGGGGCCGGCCTGGAGCTGGTGCGGTACGCGATCGAGCAGGGGCTGGACGACGAGATCTGAGGGGTGCCTCCGGCGGTTCGGAGGGGCCGGGGGGTTCGGGGGCGGGCCTGGAGCTGGTGCGGTACGCGATCGAGCAGGGGCCGGACGACGAGATCTGACGAGATCCGAGGGGTGCCTCCGGCGGTGGGATCCGAGCGGGCGCTCTGCCCGGATCCCGCCGCCCGGCCCCTCAGCGCCGCGCGGCCGCCGTCTGGCGGAGCAGGGCGGCGACGATGTCCACGCCCTCGCGGGTCAGCACCGACTCCGGGTGGAACTGGAGGCCGGCGAAGCCGGGCCCGCGGAGCGCGTGCACGTCGCCGGTGGCCGCGTCGCGCGCGACTTCGACGCCCTCGGCGGCGAGCCGGGCCGCGTCGGCGTCCGTGCAGCGTGCGGTGAACGTGTTGTAGAAGCCCACCGTGCGCTTCGTCCCGAACAGGTCGACGGTCTCCTGCGCGCCCTGGTACGGGACGGGCTTGCGCGCCAGCCCGAGGCCGAGCTCGGCGGCGAGCAGCTGGTGGCTCAGGCAGACCGCGAGCAGCGGCGCCGTCCGGGCACCGGAGCGGACGGCGGCCAGGGTGTCGGCGACGATCGGCCGGAGCACGGCCATCTTGGGGTCGTCGGCGAGCCGGGGGTCGCCCGGCCCGGGGCCGAGCACGAGCGCTCCGGGGTGGGCGGCGACCCGGGCGCGCAGCCCGGGTTCGTCGTACCGGACGACCGAGACCCGGTGGCCGAGCGAGGTGAGCAGGTGGGCGAGCATCGCGGTGAACGTGTCCTCGCCGTCGACGACGAGGGTCGGCTCGGGCTCGGTGATCTCGGCCGGGGCCTGCATCCGCAGCCAGAACGGCGCGAGGCCGCCGCGCCGGGCGCCGAGCGCGGCCTGGACGCGGTGGTCGTCGCCGAGGCGCGGCCCGCCCGGGTTGGGCAGCCGGGCGGGCACGGGCCGGGCGCCGATCGCGGTGAGCACCCCGGCGGCCTTGGCGTGCGTCTCGGCGACCTCGGACTCCGGGTCGGAGTGCCGGACGAGGGTGGCGCCGACCCGCACGACGAGGCGCCCGGTGGCCGGGTCGATGTCGGCGGTGCGGATGCAGATGGGGGAGTCGAGCAGCTGGCCGCCGCTGGCCGAGCGGCCGATGAGGGCGAGCGCGCCGGAGTAGTAGCCGCGTCCGCCGGGCTCGTAGCGCCGGATGACGCGGGTGGCGTTCTGGACCGGGCTGCCGGTGACGGTGGCGGCGAACATCGTCTCGCGGAGCACGTCCCGGACGTCCAGCGAGGTGCGGCCGCGCAGTTCGTACTCGGTGTGGGCGAGGTGGGACATCTCCTTGAGCCGGGGGCCGAGCACCTGGCCGCCGAGGTCGCCGACGGTGCACATCATCTTCAGCTCTTCGTCGACGACCATCGTGAGCTCTTCCAGCTCCTTCGGATCGTGCAGGAACCGGAGGAGGGAGTCGATGTCCGAGCCGCCCGCCGGATAGCGGTAGGTGCCGGAGATCGGGTTCATCACGACGGTGCCGCCGCTCTGCCGGACGTGCACCTCGGGGGAGGCGCCGACCAGGCAGCGACCCGGCTCGCCTCCGGCAAGGCGCTCCCCGGTGTGGACGAGGAACGTCCAGTACGCGCCGCGCTCCTGGTCGAGCAGACGGCGGAACAGGGTGAGGGCGAGCTCGGGCGAGAAGTTCTCCAGCGTGGCCGTGAAGTCGCGCCGGATCACGAAGTTGGCGCCCTCGCCGTTGCCGATCTCGTCCCGGATCACCCGGCGGACGATGTCGGCGTACGCGGCGTCGTCCACGTCGAACGAGCCGTCCGTCAGTGTGACCGGCAACTGCGGTAGTGCGGCCACGAGTTCGGCCAACGGAAGGGCGTACTGCTCGGTCACCGCGAGGGCCTGGAGCGGTGTGCCGTCGTCGTGCGCCTCGAAGCCGCGCTCGCGGATCTGCCGGTAGGGGACGAGCGCGAGCAGGTCGTGAACCGGGCCGCCCTCCGGCGCGCCGGAGCGGACCGGCAGGTCGGCGAGGTGCTCGTACGTGCCGACGGTGCCCAGCAGCACCTCGACGGTGTCCGGGGCGAGTCGCGGGGTGCGGCGGTGCAGCAGTGCGAAGGCCGGGGCGTCGGGGCCGGTGAGGCGGGCGAGCAGGTCGGCGGTGGTGGTCACGGTGCGGCTTCCTTCCGGGAGGACGTGCGGGGTGCGGTGCTGGGGTGTTCCGCTCCCGGAGGGGCCGTCTGCTCAGACGCCGACGGCCGCCCCGAGGGGCGGCCGTCGTGTTCGTCTAGGAACGCGCGATCGGTGGGCCACCCGAGGGGGAGGCCCACCACCAGGAGTGGGTGTGGGGCGCGTGCATGGGTCGAGCGTAGCGGATTGGGCGGACCGGGTGAGGCCGGTCACTTCTTTGTCCGAGATGTGTCTCACCCATCGAGCATTGGTCACGAATCGCTGGTGTCACCCCGTAGCCTTGGCCGTGTGACCGTGACGAATCTCCACTCCTGGCAGTCCCTGCCCGCGGCGCAGCAGCCTGAATGGCCGGACCAAGAGGCTCTGCGCAAGACCCTTGCGGAGCTCGCCTCCTATCCGCCCCTCGTCTTCGCCGGCGAGTGCGACCAGCTGCGCGCCAGGCTCGCTGCCGTGGCGCGTGGAGAGGCGTTCCTCCTGCAGGGCGGCGACTGCGCCGAGGCCTTCGACGGCGTCTCGGCCGAGCACATCCGCAACAAGCTGAAGACGCTGCTGCAGATGGCCGCGGTGCTGACGTACGCGGCCTCCGTGCCGGTCGTGAAGGTGGGCCGGATCGCCGGCCAGTACTCGAAGCCGCGCTCGAAGTCGACCGAGACCCGGGACGGCGTGACCCTGCCGGTGTACCGCGGCGACTCGGTGAACGGCTTCGAGTTCACCCCCGAGTCCCGCATCCCGGACCCGGAGCGCCTGAAGCGGATGTACAACGCGTCCGCCGCGACGCTGAACCTGGTGCGCGCCTTCACCACCGGTGGTTACGCCGACCTGCGCCAGGTGCACGCCTGGAACCAGGACTTCGTCCGCAACTCGCCGGCCGGCCAGCGCTACGAGCAGCTCGCCCGGGAGATCGACAACGCGCTGGCGTTCATGAACGCCTGTGGTGTCGCCCCGGAGGAGTTCAAGACGGTCGAGTTCTACTCCTCGCACGAGGCGCTGGTCCTCGACTACGAGACCGCGCTGACCCGCGTGGACTCGCGCACCGGCGAGCTGTACGACGTCTCCGGCCACATGGTGTGGATCGGTGAGCGCACCCGGCAGCTGGACCACGCGCACATCGAGTTCGCCTCGAAGATCCGCAACCCGATCGGCGTCAAGCTCGGCCCGACCACCTCGGTGGACGACGCGCTGACCCTGATCGAGAAGCTGGACCCGGAGCGCGAGCCCGGCCGCCTCACCTTCATCACCCGGATGGGTGCGGGCAAGGTCCGTGACCACCTGCCCACCCTGGTGGAGAAGGTCACCGCGTCCGGCGCCCAGCCGGTGTGGATCTGCGACCCGATGCACGGCAACACCTTCGAGGCCTCCAGCGGCCACAAGACCCGCCGCTTCGACGACGTGCTCGACGAGGTCAAGGGCTTCTTCGAGGTGCACCGCGCGCTCGGCACCCACCCGGGCGGCATCCACGTGGAGCTGACCGGCGACGACGTGACCGAGTGCGTCGGCGGCGGCGACGAGGTGCTGGTCGACGACCTGCACCAGCGCTACGAGACGGCCTGCGACCCGCGCCTCAACCGCAGCCAGTCGCTCGACCTGGCGTTCCTGGTGGCGGAGATGTACCGCGGCCAGTAGGTCCCGGTCGTGCCGCAGCCCCCGGATGTGACGAAGGCCCCTCCGGTTTCGGGATTCCCGAGGCCGGAGGGGCTTTTTCGTACCCGGAACGCCGGGTAAGGTGAGGCTTAGTGAACTAAGGCAAGCCTTAGTCAAGATCCACTGCAGTCGAGAGCAGCTGCGCCACACCCCCGGGAGAGACCGCGATGTACGTGTGCATGTGCCATGCGGTCACCGAGGACCAGGTGAAGCGGGCGATCGACGAGGGCGCCAACACCCCGCGGCAGATCGCCAAGGGCTGCAAGGCCGGCACCGACTGCGGCTCGTGCGTGCGCCGGATACAGGCGCTGCTCGGCGAGCACGGCGCCCGGCCCTGCCCGACCGCCCGGCTGGCCGCCAGGCTCGGCCTCGCGGACCCCGAGGGCCCCGCCGCCCCGGGGCCGGTCGCACCGGCCCCGACGGCCCCGGTCCCGGCGTCCGTCGTCCCGCTGCGCGCGGCCTGACCGCCGCGGCGGCTCAGGACTCCGGCTGCTCGATCAGCTGGGCGAGGTAGAGCGCCTCGCCGAGCTTCTCCAGGAGCTCCAGCTGGGTGTCGAGGTAGTCGATGTGGTGCTCCTCGTCCGCCAGGATGTCCTCGAAGATGTTCGCCGAGGTGACGTCGTTCTTGGCGCGCATGACCACGATCCCGCGCTTGAGCCGGTCGATCGCCTCGACCTCGACCTGGCGGTCGGCCTCGAACATCTCCTTGACCGTCTGCCCGATCCGGACGTGGAACAGCCGCTGGTAGTTCGGCAGGCCCTCCAGGAAGAGGATCCGGTCGGTGAGCACCTCGGCGTGCTTCATCTCGTCGATCGACTCGTGCCGGGTGAACTTGGCGAGCTTCGTCCAGCCGAAGTTCTCCTGCATCTTGGCATGCAGGAAGTACTGGTTGATCGCGGTGAGCTCGGCGGTGAGCTGCTCGTTGAGGAACTCGATGACCTCGGGATCGCCCTGCATGACGGTGCCTCCCTGCGCTGGGGCCTGCTGTGAGTGCTGCGCTGCGCATCCTGGCACCGAAATGGGAGGGACTTCCAGTAAGTTCACACTCACTAGGACATGTGTCGGAATATCCGATTTGGGGGAATGTCTGCCGGCCGTTGGCCCGTACGGGCGGGGCGCGCGGGGCACCGAAAGGGGCGCGCGCCGGGGGCCGGACGCCGTCTGTCACCATGGAGCCATGGGTCAGTCCGAACAAGAACAGCTTCCGCCGCCTGACCCGAGGCTCCCCCCGGGGCAGCGCGTCCAGCGCGGCTGGCCCGCCCTGCACTACGGTCCCGTGCCCCGCTTCAAGCCGCTGACCTGGGACCTCCAGGTGTTCGGCGCGACCGCCTCGGCGGAGAAGCACAGCTGGGACTTCGACGCCTTCACCGCCCTGCCGCGCACCACCGTCCGCGCGGACCTGCACTGCGTGACCAAGTTCTCGGTGCTCGGCAACGAGTGGACGGGCGTCCCGGCCTCCCTCGTCCTCGACCTCGTGCCCCCGGCGCCCGGCGTCACGCACGTGATGGTCTGGGCCGAGTACGGCTACAGCGCCAACCTGCGGCTGGCCGACTTCGCCGATCCGCGCACGCTCTTCGCCACCCACCGCAACGGCGAGCCGCTGACCGCGGAACACGGCTTCCCCGTCCGGCTCGTCGTCCCGCAGCTGTACGCCTGGAAGGGCCCGAAGTGGGTCCGCGCGGTCGAGTACATGCGGGCCGACCGGCGCGGCTTCTGGGAGGAGCGCGGCTACCACAACCTCGCCGACCCGTGGCGCGAGCAGCGCTACACCCACCAGGAGGAGCCGGGGGACGGCCCGCTCCGCTAGGCCCTGGGCCCTGGGCCCCAACCCCCTCAGATGAAGGGGAAGTTGACCGTCACCGCGGTGTGCTGGGGACGCCGCTCGCCGGCCGCCGGGAACTGGCTGCTCGCCTTGCCGCTGCCGAACAGGTTGACCCCGGTGGTCTGCATCGTGAACCCGGCCGCCGTGAGCGCCTTCTCGGCCGCGTCCTTCGTCATCCCGGTGACGTCCGGCACCGGCACCATGCCCTTGCTGACCACCAGCGAGACCGGGGTGTTCTCCGCCACCTGCTGGCCGGCCACCGGCGAGCTGCTGATCACCGAGCCCTCGGGCACGGCGTCGTTGAACGTCTGGGTCACCGAGCCCTTCGCCAGCTGCACGCCGGTCAGCGCGGACGCGGCCTGGTCGGCGGGCTTGCCGGTGACGTCCGGCACGGCGATCCGGTGCGGCCCCTTGGAGACGGTGACCGTCACGGCGTCGCTCTTGCGCGACCGGGTGCCCACCCCGGGGTCGGTGGAGATCACCTGGCCGGACGGCACGGTCTCGCTGTACGCGTCCACGAACTTGCCGTGCATGCCGTCCTTGTCCAGGATCCGCTGCGCCTCGGCGCGGTCCTTGCCGAGCACCCCGGGCACCGGCCCGTACAGCGACTCGGACAGCCCGTACGTCACGCCGCCGACCAGCAGCACCAGGACGGTCAGCGCGGAGGCCCAGATCACCGGCTTGCGCGGGACGCGGCGCAGCGGGTTCGGGCGGGGCGGGCGGACGGGGGTGGGCTCGTCGTAGGGGCGGGGCTCGACCAGCAGCTGGTCCATCAGGTCCGGCGGGACGTCGAGGACGCTGGTGCGCTCGGCCACGGGCGGCTCGACCGGCTGCGGGAGGGGGAGCGGCAGCTGGTGCGGGGCGGCCTGCGGCGTGCGCTGGATCACCGAGGTCGGCTCGCTGGTCGGGTAGCGCGGGCTGGGCCTGGTGGAGGTCGGCGGCTCGGCGTCCAGCTCGGCCGGGCCGAGCTCGCGCCGGACCCGCTGCAGGGTGGCCAGCAGCTCGACGGCGTCGTACGGGCGGGTGTCGGGGGTCCGGGCGCAGGCGCCGAGCACTATCGCGTCGAGCGCCGGGGGGACGGTCGGGACGCTGCGCGAGGGTGGGGGGACGTCCTCGTGCAGGTGCTTGTACATGACCTGGACGGGGTTGTCGCCGGTGTGCGGGCGCGTGCCGGTGAGCATCTCGTACAGCAGGATGCCGGCCGCGTAGACGTCCACGCGCTGGTCGGTGGGGGCGTCCGGGAGGATCTGCTCGGGCGCGAGGTAGGAGACGGTGCCCATGACGGTGCCGCCGGTGGCGGTGGTCGTCGAGGTGGGGGCGCCGTCGGCGCTGCCCAGGACCCGGACCAGGCCGAAGTCGGCGACCTTGACCAGGCCGCCGTCGGTGATCAGCACGTTCTCCGGCTTGACGTCCCGGTGGACCAGCCCGGCGCGGTGGGCGGCGCCGAGCGCGGCGAGCACCGGCTCCATGATGTCCAGCGCGGCCCGGATCGACAGCGCGCCGCGGTCTCGCAGCAGGTCGCGCAGGGTGCGGCCGGGCACGTACTCCATGGCGAGGAAGACGTTCCCGTGGTCGGCGCCCTGGTCGAAGACGTTGACCACGTTGGGGTGGGCGAGGCGGGCGACGGCCTTGGCCTCACGGATGAAGCGGGCGGTGAAGCCCTCGTCCCCGGCGAGGTCGGGGTGCATCACCTTGAGGGCGAGCACGCGGTCGAGCCGGGTGTCGGTGCCCTTGTAGACCGTGGACATGCCGCCGGTCGCGATGCGCTGCTCGACCCGGTACCGGCCGTCGAGCAGGGTACCGATCAGGGGGTCGCGCCATGCCGTGTCCACCCGAGGAGTGTAGTGCGGCGGGTCGCGGCCGGTCCCGGCGGACATCGCCTCCGGGACCGGCTTGTGACACGGGTGCGGCGTCAGAACGCCGGACGCTCGCGGGTGTCGAGGTCGGCGCGGCCGGCCATCGCGGAGGAGGCCTCCGCGTGGAAGCGGCGCGGGATCCGGCCGGCCCGGTGGGCGAGGCGGCCGGCCTCGGTGGCGTGCCGCATGGCCTCGGCCATCAGGACCGGGTCCTGTGCGCGGGTCACCGCGGAGGCGAGCATCACGGCGGAGCAGCCGAGCTCCATCGCCAGCGCGACGTCGGAGGCGGTGCCGGCGCCCGCGTCCAGGACGACCGGGACGTTCGCGCCCTCCACGATCAGCTGGAAGTTGTGCGGGTTGCGGATGCCGAGGCCGGAGCCGATCGGCGAGCCGAGCGGCATGATCGCCGCGCAGCCGACGCCCTCCAGCTTGCGGGCCAGCACCGGGTCGTCGTTGGTGTACGGGAGCACCGTGAAGCCGTCGTCGACGAGGGTCTCGGCGGCGTCCAGCAGCTCGATCGGGTCCGGCAGGAGGGTCCGCTCGTCGGCGATGACCTCCAGCTTCACCCAGTCGGTGCCGAGTGCCTCGCGGGCCAGCCGGGCGGTCAGCACGGCCTCGCCGGCGGTGAAGCAGCCGGCCGTGTTGGGCAGCACCCGGATGCCGTTGCGGGTCAGCACGTCCAGGACGGAGCCCTGGGTGGTCGCGTCGACCCGGCGCATCGCGACGGTGGTCAGCTCGGTGCCCGAGACCCGCAGGGCCTGCTCCAGGACCTCCAGGCTGGGGGCGCCGCCGGTGCCCATGATGAGCCGGGAGGTGAAGGTCGTCCCGGCGATGGTGAAGAGGTCGTCGGCCATGGCGCTCAGCCTCCCTGCACGGCGGTGAGGATCTCGATCCGGTCGCCCGCCGAGAGCCGCGTCTCGGACCACGAACCACGTGGCACCACGGCCTCGTTGAGCGCGGCGGCGACGCCGGTGTTGGCCTTGCTGAGGGTGGTGACCACCTCGGCGAGGGTGGTCGCGGCGGGCACCTCGCGGGGCTCGCCGTTGACGGTCAGTGCGATGTCGGTCATGCGACGGCCTTCGTGGTGGAGCGGGCGGGGGAGAACCGGGAGGGTGCGAACGGCCGTGCGAGCTCGGGGACTTCGCCGGTCGCCAGGTAGTCGGCGAGCAGGTCGGCGGTGACCGGGGTGAGCAGGACGCCGTTGCGGTAGTGGCCGGTCGCGGCGACCAGGCCGGGCAGGTCGGTCGGTCCGAGCAGCGGTGCGTTGTCCGGCGAGCCGGGACGCAGCCCGGCCGAGGTCTCGACGAGCGGGAGTTCGGTGATGCCGGGGACCAACTCGTGGGCATCGCGCAGGAGTTCGTAGACCCCGCCGGCGGTGACGGTGGTGTCGTAGCCCTGCTCCTCGGTGGTCGCGCCGATCACCAGCTCGCCGTTCTCGCGCGGCACCAGGTACAGGTGCTGCCCGCGCACGACCGCGCGGACGTTGCGGTTGAGGAAGGGCCGGTAGGCGTCGGGGATCCGCAGCCGCAGGATCTGCCCCTTGACCGGACGGACCGCCGGCAGCACGTCCTCCGGCAGGCCGGGCAGCCGGTGGCTGTGCGGGCCGGCGGCGAGGACGACCCGGTCGGCGGCGAGGGTTCCGCCGGTGCCGAGCCGGGCGCCGACCGCGCGGCCGCCCTCGACCAGCAGCTCGACGGCCTCGGTGCGGTGGAACACGACGCCCGAGCGTTCGCAGGCGCGGACCAGCGCGGTCAGCAGCCGGCGGGGGTCCACCTGGTGGTCGTCGGCCACGTGCAGGCCGCCGCGCACGCCGGGGGCCAGCATCGGTTCCAGCTTGCGGGCCTCCCGGCCGGTCAGCCAGGTCGAGTCGAGGCCGAGCCGCTCGTGGAAGGCGTGCAGTTCGCGCAGTTCCGCGCGGTCGTCGGAGTCCAGCGCGACGGCGACCGTGCCGCACCGGCGGTAGCCGGTGTCCTCGCCGCCGCTCGCCTCGGTGAGCTCGGCGGCGAACGCCGCGTACCGCTCGTTCGAGGCCATCCCGAGGCGCAGCAGCGGCTCCTCGCCGTACTGCAGCTCGGTGACCGGGGCGAGCATCCCGGCCGCGACCCCGGCCGCCCCGTGACCGGGGGAGGGGTCGACCACGACGATGTCCTCCAGGCCGCGCTGCGCCGCCCGCCAGGCGACGGCGAGGCCGATGACGCCCCCGCCGATCACCAGCACGTCGGCGCGGCTGCCCGGTGCCAAGCGTGTCAAAGCTGCTCTTCTCCCTTCGCCGGTATGACCCGGATCAGGTTCGGACGGTCGCGGGCCGTGCCAGCCCGCCTCTCAGCCCGGTACGCCGGGCTCCCGTGATGGTGTCCCCACCATAACTCCGGTGGTCCGCCCGGCCGAAGGCCCGTACGAAGGGTGGACGGGCCCGGCGCGGCCCGCCCGTGCGCGGGACGGACGGGCCGCCGGGGCGCGTGGGGCCGCTGAGTACAGTGGCGCCGTGGCAGAGCTGAGCGGAACGGATCGGGTGGTCGTCGTCGGGGCCGGGCTGGCCGGCGCGCAGTGCGCGCTGGGGCTGCGGCGGGGCGGCTGGCAGGGGCGGATCGTGCTGGTCGGGGAGGAGCCGCACGCGCCGTACGACCGGCCGCCGCTCTCCAAGGACGTCCTGCTCGGCAAGAGCGACGCCACCACGCTGGACATCGACTTCCCGCACCTCGGCGTCGAACTGCTCACCGGCCGCCGCGCCACCGGACTCACCCCGGGCGTGCTGCACACCGACGCCGGCGACCTCCCGTACGGATCGCTGGTGATCGCCACGGGCGCGACCCCGCGCGCCCTGCCCGGCGCCGAGCGCGCCCACCTCCTGCACACCCTGGACGACGCGCTCGCCCTGCGCGCGCTGCTGCGGCCCGGCCTGCGCCTGGTGCTGGTCGGCGCCGGCTGGATCGGCGCGGAGGTGGCCACCGCCGCCCGGGAGGCCGGCTGCGAGGTGACCGTCGTCGAGGCGGGTCCGGCGCCCGTTCCCGGTGCGCTGCCCGGGGAGGTCGGCGCGGCGATGGCCGCCTGGTACGCCGGAGCCGGGGTGGACCTGCGCTGCGGCGTCGGCGTCGCGGCCGTCGAGCCCGGCGCGGTGCTGCTGGCCGACGGCTCGCACCTGCCCGCCGACGAGGTGGTGGTCGGCATCGGCGCCCGGCCCGCGACCGACTGGCTGGCCGGCACGGGCGTCGAGCTGGACGCGACCGGTGCGGTCGTCGTGGACGGGCGGCTGCGCACCAGCCTGCCGGGCGTCTTCGCGGCCGGCGACTGCGTCAGCTACCCGTCGGTCCGCTCCGGCGCCCGGCTGGCCGTCCAGCACTGGGACCACGCGCTGCAGTCCGGCGAGGCGGCGGCCGCCGCCGTCCTCGGGGTGGACGCGCCGTACGACCCGGTGCCGTACTTCTGGTCGGAGCAGTTCGGCCGCATGGTGCAGTACGCCGGGCGGCACGCCGAGGGCGACGAGCTGCTCTGGCGCGGCTCCCCGCAGGACGCGACCTGGTCGGTGCTGTGGCTGCGCGACGGTGTGCCGAGCGCGCTGCTGGCCGTGGACCGCCCGCGCGACCTCACCCAGGGCCGCCGCCTGATCGAGCGCGGCACCGCGCTGGACCCGGCCCGGGCCGCGGACCCGGCGGTGGCGCTGAAATCGGCGGTCGCGGGGTAGCGGCTGGTGCGCGGCGGGCTCCGGAGGTGGCAGTCTGGTGGCGTGAGTGAGATCGAAAGCAAGATTGAAGCCCTGGTCGCCGAGTGGATGTACCTGCCCGACATCTCGGAGCAGTGGGGGGTCCGCGTCACCGAGGTGCGCGACCTCGTCCGCAACGGCGGCCTGATCGCCGTCCGGCGGGGCCCGAACAACTCGCTGCAGGTCCCTGCGGCGTTCATCGACGGCCAGGGGCTGGTCAAGCACCTGTCCGGCACCCTGACCGTGCTGCGCGACTGCGGGTACAGCGACGTGGAGATCCTGGAGTGGCTCTTCACCGAGGACCCGTCGCTGCCCGGCAGCCCGATCCAGGCGCTGCGGGAGAACCGTGGCACCGAGGTCAAGCGCCGCGCCCAGGCGATGCTGATCTGATGGCGGCGGACACGCCGCGTCAGCGGCTGGCCGAGGCCCGGCTGTACCTGTGCACCGACGCCCGCCGCGAGCAGGGCGACCTGGCCGAGTTCCTGGACGAGGCGCTGGCCGGCGGGGTCGACATCGTCCAGCTCCGGGACAAGGGCCTGGAGGCCAAGCAGGAGCTGGAGGCCCTGGAGGTCTTCGCGGACGCCTGCCGCCGCCACGGCAAGCTGCTCTCGGTCAACGACCGCGCCGATGTCGCCCACGCCGCCCGGCCGGACGTCCTGCACCTCGGGCAGGACGACCTGCCCGTCCCGGCCGCCCGGGCGATCCTCGGCGAGGACGTCCTGATCGGCCGGTCCTGCCACGCCGAGTCCGAGGTGGACGCGGCGGTCGCCGAGCCCGGCGTGGACTACTTCTGCACCGGCCCGGTCTGGCCGACCCCGACCAAGCCGGGCCGCCCGGCCCCGGGCCTCGGCCTGGTCGCGTACGCGGCGAAGCAGCCCACCGACCGCCCGTGGTTCGCCATCGGCGGCATCGACCTGGGCAACGTCGACGAGGTGCTCGCCGCGGGCGCCCGCCGGATCGTCGTCGTGCGCGCCATCACGGCCGCGGACGACCCGCGGGCGGCCGCCGCCGAGCTCTCCCGGCGGCTGCGCCAGGCCTGATCCCGGCAGGGGCCGCCGTCGGCCGCGAGGCTCAGTACTTGCGGACGGTGGCGGCCTCGGCCAGGGCGAGCAGCACCTCGCGGGCGCGCCGGTCGGCGAGCGGCGCCGCCTCCAGGGCGGCCAGCGACTGCCGCATCAGCTCGTCGATCCGGGCCTCCACCAGCTCCGGCGCCCCGCTCCGCGCGACGAGGTCCCGCAGGCCGGCGACCTCGGCGGGCGCGAGGTCCGGCGCGCCGAGCCGCTCGTCCAGGTGCCGCGCGTCGGCGGCCGGCAGCCCGCGCATCGCGTGCGCGACCAGCAGCGTGCGCTTGCCCTCGCGCAGGTCGTCCCCGGCCGGCTTGCCGGTGACCGCCGGGTCGCCGAAGACGCCGAGCAGGTCGTCCCGCAGCTGGAACGCCTCGCCCAGCGGCAGGCCGAACGCGCCGTACGCCGCGACCAGGCCGGGCCCGGCGCCGGCCAGCAGCGCGCCGACCTGGAGCGGGCGCTCGATCGTGTACTTCGCCGACTTGTAGTGCAGCACCGTCTGCGCCCGGTCCAGCGCACCCTCGTCCGTCGAGTCCCCGGCGACCGGCTCCAGCACGTCCAGGTACTGGCCGAGCATGACCTCGGTGCGCATCAGGTCGAACGCCGGCTTGGCGGCCAGCACCGCGGCGGGGGCCAGGCCGGAGCGCAGGAACAGCTCGTCGCACCAGATCAGCAGCAGGTCGCCGAGCAGCACCGCGGCCGAGGCGCCGTACTGCTCGCGGTCGCCGCGCCAGCCGCGCTCGCGGTGCATCGCCTCGAAGCGGCGGTGGATCGACGGCAGACCGCGGCGGGTGTCGCTGCGGTCCATCAGGTCGTCGTGGACCAGCGCGCTCGCCTGGAGCAGCTCCAGGGCCGCCGCCGCGTTCGCGATCCCCTCGCCCTCGGCCGAGCCGCCGGCGCCGCGCCAGCCCCAGTAGCAGAACGCCGGGCGCAGCCGCTTGCCGCCGTCGAGCAGGAAGTCGCGCAGCGCGTCGGCGGCGGGCGCCAGCTGGGGCGAGATCCCGCCGAGCAGAGCGGACTGGCCGTCCATGAACGCGGCGAGGGCGGCGTTGACGCGCTCGCGGACGTCCTCCACGTCAATGGGGTTGGCCGGCCGGTTGCTGGACGAGGTCACGATGAGGCTCCGGTGGTTCGCTTGGGGTGCAGCAAGCGTAGCGGGGCGGCCGGGAACACCCGTGCGAGCAGGGCGCGGGCGCGGCCGGAACGGCAAGCGGAATGCCGTCCATTCTTTGTCTCAATCCGTGGAACCGAGTTGTCGCGGCCCTTCGGGCGGCGGATAACCTGCCAGCATGGCACTCGGTATCGCTTCCACCCGATCGGACCGCGCGTTGACGGTCCGCGAGCTGCTGGCGGCAGGCAAGCGGTCCTTCTCCTTCGAGTTCATGCCCCCGCGCACCGAGGTCGGCGAGCAGAAGCTCTGGGACGCCATCCGGCGGCTGGAGCCGCTCGACCCGAACTTCGTCTGCATGACGTACGGCGCCGGCGGCTCCTCGCGCGAGCGCACCGTCAACATGGTCGGCCGGATCGCCACCGAGACCACGCTGACGCCGGTCGCCCACCTGACCGCGGTCGACCACTCGGTCGCCGAACTGCGCAACATCATCGGCCAGTACGCCGACCAGGGCGTGCGCAACGTCCTCGCGGTGCGCGGCGACCCGCCCGGCGACCCGACGGGCGAGTGGGTCAGCCACCCGGAGGGCGTCACCTACGCCTACGAGCTGGTCGAGCTGATCAAGGGCATCGGCGACTTCTGCGTCGGCGTGGCGGCCTCGCCGAACATGCACCCGCGCTCGACGAACTGGGACGACGACATCCGGCACTTCGTGGCGAAGATCCGCGCGGGCGCCGACTACGCGATCACCCAGATGTTCTTCGAGGTCGACGACTACCTCCGGCTGCGCGACCGGGTGACGGCGGCGGGCTGCGAGGCGCCGATCATCCCGGAGATCATGCCGGTCACCAACGCCAAGCAGCTGGAGCGCTTCCCGCAGCTGAGCGGCTCGGCGTTCCCCGCCGACCTGGAGGCCCGCCTGCGGAGCGCGATCGACGACCCGGCCGCGCTGCGGGCGATCGGCATGGAGCACGCCACCGCGATGGCCGAGCGGCTCCTCGCCGAGGGCGCGCCCGGCCTGCACTTCATCACGCTCAACCACTCGACCGCGACGCTGGAGATCTACCAGAACCTCGGACTGCACCGGCGCTGAGCGTTCACGGGCCCGTCACCGCACCGATGGTGGCGGGCTCGGTCGTGTGCAGTCAGGCCCCACGGACGGCGGGAACGCGATGCGGTGCCCCGGCCGTTGAACCGGTACAGTCGCCGCACACGCGCGGCGCGCGCGGGCACGCGACTGGAGGTATCGGGCGGATGGGCATCGGATACCTGCTGCTGTACGCCGCGTTGGCGGTGGTCGCGCTCTGGCTGGTCGCCGAGCTGCTCCTGCAGAACCGGGCCCCGGTGCACTGGCGCGCGCTCGCCCTGGCCGGCTTCCTCGGGGTGGCCGGCGGGATGGTCCTCGGGTCCGTCCCGGTGATCGGCGCGGGCGCGGCGCTCTTCGCGGTCGGCCAGACGTTCGTCACCCTCTCGGTCAAGCGCGGCTACACCGGCGGCTGGTCGCTGCGCGCCGCCGACGGCTCCCTGCCGGGACCGCTCGCCAAGGTGCCGCTGCTCGGCGCGCTCACCGGCGGCGCGGCGGTGGCCGCCGTCGCGGTGGCGGCTGAGACGCGGGTCGGCGAGGTCAGCGCCGTCGAGGAGACCCCGGAGCCGGACCCGCTCGCCCCCGTCGGCGAGGCCGTCCCGGAGGTCGAGCAGACCGCCGCCTTCGAGATGCAGGAGCTCGCCGCCGACGGCGTCTACACGCCCGGCTACTACGAGCAGCACCAGCAGCAGGACCCGTACGCGGAGGCCTACCAGGCCGGGTACGACGTCCCGCAGCAGCAGCCCGCCTACGACCAGCAGCAGTGGCAGCAGCAACCGCAGCAGCAGCCCGCCTTCGCGTACGACCAGGGCTACGGCACCTACCCGCAGCAGCAGGACCCGTACGGCTACCCGCAGCAGGACCCGTACGGCGGCGGCTACCCGCAGCAGGCTCCGGCCTGGGACCCGAACGCCCAGCAGCAGCAACAGCAGCAGCAGTGGCAGCCGCAGCCCGAGCAGCACACCCAGGGCATCCCGCAGCAGCCGACGTACGACCAGGGGTACGGCTACCAGCAGCAGAACACCTGGCACCAGGGCTGAGCCCGGCCCTCGTCGGTCAGGCGGGGCCGATGAGGTTGGCCGCGATGCAGGCCGACATGCCGACCCGCGCCAGCCCGCCGCCGGGGTGGGCGGCGCCACCCACCAGGTAGAAGCCGGGGGCGTCCTCCGTCGGCGCCTGGAGGAACGCGCCACGGCCGCCGGGCAGCGCCGGACGCGGGACCGAACCCTGCCACGAGCCCGTTTCGCGCTCGGTGTCGGCCGGGGTCCGGACCACCCGCCACAGCACGCGGCCGGCCAGCCCGGGGACCGCCGCCTGCGCCTGGGCGACCATCCGGTCGGCGAAGCGGTCGGCGACGCCCGGCTCCGTCCAGTCGACGCCGCCGGCCGGCACGGTGGCCGTCAGCACGGCCGACTCGTGGCCGGCGGGGTGCAGCGACGGGTCGTCCGGGCGCAGCACCTGCACGGTCGGGCGCTCCGGGAGCGGGCCGGGGCCGAAGATCCCGGCGAGCTCGGCGGCCGGGTCGGCGGCGTGGACGACCGTGCGGTGCGCGGTGCCCGCCGGGCGCTCGCCGCGCAGGGCGAGCAGCACGACGGCCCGGCCGGGGACGTCGTCGGCGTGGGCCACCGAGTCCGGCCAGTGGTCCTGGTCCGGCGCCATGCCCGTCCACTCGCGGTACTGCCGGTTCGCGTCCGCGGCGTGGACGACGAAGTCCGCCTCGACCGGCCCGGCCGTCGTGACGACCCCGGCGGCCCGGCCGTCCTTCTCCAGCACCTCCTCGAAGCGGGTGTCGAAGCGGAACTCGACCTTGCGCTGCTCGCAGCGCCGGTACACCGCGTCCGCCAGCGCGCGCATCCCGCCCTTGACGTACCAGACGCCGAACGACTGCTCCATGTACGGCAGGACGGTCGCGGCGGCCGGAGCGGTGCGCGGGTCGAAGCCGAAGCGCACCGCGTGCTCGTGCAGCAGGGCGGTGAGCCCGGGGTGGCCGTCGAGCTCGCGCGCCGCGACGTCGGCGAGCGTCCAGCGGCCGGACGGACGCAGCCGGGCGAGGCCGCGCCGGGGCGGGACGGGGTACGGGTCGGCGTGCAGCGGCCTGGGGTCGGCCGGGAGCGGCTCCTCCAGCAGCGGGCGGCGGGTGGCCTCCCAGACCGTCCGGCCGCGGTTGACCACCGCGTTCCAGCGGGCGCCCGACCCGGCGCCGAAGGCGTCGTCCAGCGCCTGGGCGACGCCGCCGCGCGAGGCGTTGGGCAGCGTGAGGGCGGTGCCGTCCGGGAGCAGGTGCCGGCTCTCCGGGTCCACCGGGGCCAGCCCGACGAGCTGCTCCAGCGGCTCGCGGCCGGTCTTCAGCGCGAGGTCGCGGTAGACCGCCGGGAGGGTGAGCAGGCCGGGGCCGGTGTCGAAGGCGAAGCCGTCGCGCTCGTACCGGCCGACCATGCCCCCGTAGGTGCCGCTCGCCTCGCAGACCGTCACCCGGTGTCCGAGGGTCGCCAGCCGGGAGGCCGCCGCGAGCCCGCTCATTCCTGCGCCGATGACGACGATCCTTGCCATGGCACAGATCCTATGGCTACGGCAACCTACGCTTGCTGGGCGTACACCCCCTGAGCCGCCCGCGCGCGGGCGGCCTTGCGCTCGCGGCGGCGGGCGCGGAACGCGCGGATCCGGCTGATCGCCAGCCACACCAGCAGCACGCCGATCGCCAGCAGCACGGCCGAGATCGAGGCGGCCAGCCACGGGTGGAAGATCGCCAGGGTGACCAGGCCGGCGACCGACAGGTCCTCGGCCAGGCTGACCGCGATGTTGCTGGCCGGCTCGGGGGAGGTGTTGACGGCCATCCGCAGCGAGGCCTTCACCAGGTGGCTGACCAGCGCCGTCGTGCCGCCCATCGCGCCCGCCGCGACCTCGCCCAGCGAGCCCGGGTGGCTGCTCGCGATCAGCGCGGCCACGGTGGCGCCGGCGACCGGGCGGATCACGGTGTGCACGACGTCCCACACGCTGTCCACGTACGGGATCTTGTCGGCCACCGCCTCCAGCAGGAACAGCAGGGCGGCCGCGACCAGCACGTCGGTGCGCTCCAGGGCGGGCGGCACCGAGTCGGCGCCCCCGAACCGGCCCAGCAGCCCGAGCAGCAGCACCACCGCGTACGCGTTGATGCCGCTGGCCAGTCCGCTGGTGAAGATCAGCGGCAGGATCGTCATCGGGTCCCCTCCTCGGAACGGCCGTCCGCCGGCCTCGCCGTACCGTACCGGGACGCGGCCGGGCACCCCGCCGGTTCCGGCGCGGCGGCGCGGGCGCGGACCTGAGTACGGATACTCAGATCCGCGGTTGAGTACTTCTGCGGATAGCCCCCCGACCTGCGCGGACGCCACAGTGGTGGCACCCGGGCTGCGGGGCGCGTCGGGCGCCG
Organism: Kitasatospora sp. NPDC059747; assembly: GCF_042732955.1. Classification (NCBI taxonomy): domain Bacteria; kingdom Bacillati; phylum Actinomycetota; class Actinomycetes; order Kitasatosporales; family Streptomycetaceae; genus Kitasatospora; species Kitasatospora sp. NPDC059747. Next base: position 28,893 of record NZ_JBHWGV010000107.1, read on the forward strand.
CGCACCCCGGACGGCGGACCCGTGCGGGGGGCCGGCCCCCGGGGGGGGCGGGCGCGGGCGGGGGGGGGGGGGCGCCCCCCCCCGCGGCGGCGACCGGCCCGCCCCCCGCCCCTGGGGGGCGGGCGGCGGGTCGGCGCAGGGGCCCGCCACCGGAGCCGGCCGGGACGCCGCGCACCGCCGACACGGGGCGGCGGAGCGCGGCGAGGGGGAGCCGGCCACCGGGGGTGACCGCACCGGCGGGAATTGTCAGTGGTGCCGTTCACGATGGAGGAGCACGGACCACCCGGTCCGCGCGCTGCCTCGGAACGGGGGAGACCATGACCATCAGCCACCCTGAGCCCGTCACCGCCCGCCTCCACTCCGCCGCCCTGCCGCACTCCCCGGGCGCCCGCCCCGGCGGCGGGGACGTCCACCCCGTGCTGCGCCGGGTCGCCGCGCCGCCGGCCGCCCTCGACCTGCTCGCCGACGCCCACCGCACCCTCGCCGGGGCCCGCGCCCTGGAGGACCCGCTGGAGCGCTACGCCGCCGCGCACCTGGCCGCGCTGCGCACGGTCGCGGCCGTGCTCGCCGTGCGCGGGCGGCCGGAGAAGAACCCGCGCCGCCGAAAAGCCATCCGCAGCGCCTGGGAGGTGCTGCCCGAGGTCGCGCCGGAACTCGCCGAGTGGGCCGTCTACTACGGCGCCGGCGCCCGCCGCCGGGCCGCCGCCGAGGCCGGCATCCGGGGCGCCGCCTCGGCCCGCGACGCCGACGACCTGGTCCGCAACACCGCCCTGTTCCTGCGTCTGGTCGAGCGCCTCCTCGGCCTGCGCCCGACCCCGCCCGCCCCGCGCCTGCCCCCGGCCGGCGACTCCCCGCACGAGGCGTGACGGCGGTCCCACCCGCCCGGTCTAAGGTGGTGACGTTCCCGATCGATCTGCACGTGCCGAGGAGTCCCGCCTTGTACCCGACGCGCCCCCGCAGCGCCCTGCGTACCGCCGTGGTCTGGGAGGTGGTGCGGGCCGCCCTGGAGAAGCGGGCCGCCGAGCTGGACCAGCCCGTGCTCGACGTCGTCGACACCGGCGGCGGCACGGGCAACTTCGCCGTGCCGGTGGCCAAGCTCGGCCACCGCGTCACCGTGGTCGACCCGAGCCCGGACGCGCTGTTCGCGCTGGAGCGCCGGGCCGCCGAGGCCGGCGTGACCGACCTGGTTCGCGCCGTCCAGGGCGACACCCAGACCCTGCCCGAGGTGATCGCCCCCGGCACGATGGACGCGGTGCTGTGCCACGGCGTCCTGGAGGTCGTGGACGACCCGGCCGAGGCGCTCGGCAGCCTGGCCGGCACCCTGCGCCGGGGCGGCCTGGTCAGCCTGCTGGCCGCCAACCGCAACGGCGCCGTGCTGGCCCGCGCGCTGGCCGGCCACTTCACCGAGGCCCGCACCGTGCTGTCGGCCACCGACGGCCGCTGGGGCGAGCAGGACCCGATGCCGCGCCGCTTCACCGGCGAGGAGCTCACCGGCCTCGCCGAGGGCGCGGGCCTGCGGGTCGAGTCGGTGCACGGCGTCCGGGTCTTCTCCGACCTCGTCCCCGGGGTCCTGGTGGACACCGAGCCGGGCGCGATGGAGGCGCTGCTGAAGCTGGAGGAGGCCGCCGCCGCGCAGCCCGCGTTCCACGCCGTGGCGACACAGCTGCACCTGCTGGCCACGCTCGGCTGAGCCTTCGACGGCCTTCCCGGACGGCCGTCCGGACGTCCGCCGCCGCGCGCTTCGCACACCGTGCGGCGGCGGTTCGTCTCCCCTCCACCTCCCGGCCGCCCGGCGGTGATCGTCGCAGCTCCCCAGGTCCGGGCCGATTCCACCGGATCGGGCACTAGTTCGCCGTCCGCGGCGTTGGGAGGAGTGCGGTCGGCCCCGGCCGAAGTGGCCCGGCCCACGCGCCGCGGACCACCCCGGAACGGGCCCACGGACCGTATGATCTGGGTAAAGCCGGAAAGCATGACAGCCGGACGCATGGGGCATATGGACGACACGGACCGGGTCCCCCGCACAGGCGTCCGACCGCGTGTCCCGAAGGCCGAATGGACTTGCCTCCCCGACCGGGGCGGCGGACCGGTCGCACCCGCGACCGACGAGTAGGAGGACTCCGTGCCGCTCTCGGAGCACGAGCAGCGACTGCTCGACCAGATGGAGCGAGCGCTGTATGCCGAAGATCCCAAATTCGCGTCGGCGCTTGAGGGAACCGGGCTGCGCACCTACACCCGCCGACGGGTCTACCTGGCCGTCGCCGGCTTCGTGGTGGGCGTCGCCCTGCTGATGGGCGGCATGGTCGTTCCGGACCAGATCTGGGTCAGCGTGGTCGGGTTCCTGGTGATGCTCGGGTGCGCGGTGTTCGCCGTGACGGGCTGGCGCCGGGGGCCCGCGGGCCAGGGCACCGGCCCCAAGCAGGCCGCCGCGCCGCGCCGCAAGGCGGGGATGATGGACCGCGTGGAGCAGCGCTGGCAGCGCCGCCGGGACGAGCAGACCGGCGGGTTCTGAGCCGCCTGGACGGCGTCCGGGCGCACGAGCCGGCCGACAACCGAGCCTGAAGAGCCGCCGGGGG
>NZ_JBHWGV010000108.1:0-30916 GCF_042732955.1 Kitasatospora sp. NPDC059747
TTTTTTAAAAGCCACCGCCGCCGCCCCGGCGGGGCTGCGGCCTGACGGCCGGTCCCGGCCGGGCGCCGGCCGACCCAGGCCGAACACCCCTGAGACGAAAGCCTGCAGGGTCAGGCCGGGCTCACTCGCCGCACGCGCACTCGTCCTTGTCCCGGCCCGCCATGCGGTTTAGTACTTCCCCAAGCCGCCGGGCCCCGGACGCGGTCCCCTTCAGGAACACCACGCCGTGACCGTCGTCGGACCACCCGGCCTGCGCCCGCACGAGATCGGGTCCTTGAAGGCCCAAGGCGGTAAGAATGGCGTTCAGATGTTCGGCGGTAGCACGCGCTTCCAGCCAGGGTCCTTCGTAGTCGACACCTTCCAGCTTCGGGCCCCCGCCGAGGAAGATCTCACCGTCTTCATCGGGCCGCCCCTCGCCTTCCCACTCCGGCATGTGCTCTTCCCCTGTGCAGACCGTCACGAGCAAACCGTCAGCCCCCGACCGGAGAGGCCGGGGGCTGACGAGTGTAACGGCTGGCAGGAGCGCTAGCGGGCCTGTTGTCTACGACCGGAGGGTTAACTCTCAGTGCCGAACGTCGCCAGGGTTTCGGTCACGATCGGTGGGACTGCCCAACAGTTCAGAGCCCGGTACCGCAGGACCCCGTCCGACCATGGCCGCGGATCGTTCTTCGCCCGCGGCGAGTACTCCACTGAGCAGTAGGCGCCACCCAAGATGGTCCACCCCTCCCGGAGGCACTGCCGTAGTCCCCGCGTGTTCCCCCGGCGAGTTCCGTCCGCCAGTGCCTTGATGAATGCCCGCGACATCAGGCACGCCGCCCGGCGAGGACCCCGTGGCCGTCGGTCGCGTCATCGAGCCAGTGAAGCGGGTCGGGAAGGTCGAGTTGCGCCGCGAACGCAGCCGCTCGCCGCTGCCGGATCTTCTCCCATTGGCCCGCATGTGCGTCCGCCTGGTGCTTCAACACCGTGGCCTTCTCGGTGGGGGGAGTCTGCTCCCAGGCTTCCAGGTACCGGGGAACGAGCGGAGCCGGCCCCAGGGGCATCGTGCGGGCCAGCAGGTGAGCCGGGATCGGACGGTGCCACCCGCAGATGGCGGGCGCCTCCCGGTACTCCGGGTGGATCGGAATGGCTCGGTGTTCCCCGCGCGCCGGCAAGACCAGACGCAGAATCCACAGGAACACGAGAACGATAAGCTTGGCCATGTCGTCGCTCCTCGAAAGCGTCGGCCATGCCCCGGGACCGTTGGCGCGGTCGCCGGGGTTCTGTGTTTTTGGTTGCGATTCGACGGTAGCCCGACCTGTCTAAGTTGTCTACACGTCTACTTGTCTAAGTTGTCCAAAGATCAGCAAGTGCTTACCCTGCCTGCATGTCCGAGAGTCCCGCGCCGCGCCCGAAGCGGCTTCCGCCGTACCAGGCCGTAGCCGCCGAGCTGATCCGCGAGATCGGCGAAGGCGTCTATGACTCGGACCCCTTCCCGTCGGAAGGCGATCTTGTTGCACGCTTCGGCATGGCGCGGATGACCATTCGCCGGGCCCTCGATGTGCTTCGCGAACAGGGACTCATCACCACCCGATGGGGCAAGGGCTCGATGGTCGTCCCGGCCGACCAGCGGCCGACCTCGGGAATGCGGTAGCCCCCAAGCGAACGGCGGTTTCTAGCGGCCTTCTCCCGTTTCAGACTGGCCTACCGATTGAAGTTGGATTCTTCCAGAGCCAGCCTGAGGCGGTCGTGCCAGGGGCCGAGTTCCCGGATCCCCGTTGTCTGCCACCGCTCGTGGCCCAGCACGGTGTACACGGGGCGCTGCGCGGGCAGCGGGAAGCGGACAGCAGGGATCGGCAGCACCCGTTCCGGAGCCAGGCCGGACAAGCGGAACAGCTCCTTGGCCAGGCCGAACCACGTCGTAGAGCCTCCAGAGGTGCCGTGGTAGATCCCCGGCGGCGCATCACGGCAGCGCCCAAGCGCCACCAACTGCCCGGCCAGATCACGCGCCCACGTTGGCTGCCCGAACTGGTCGTCCACCACGCTCACCGTCTCTCGCTCGGCGGCCAGGCGCAGCATCGTCGCCACGAAGCACGGGCCGCCCGTGCCGTACAGCCAGGCAGTACGCACCACGTACCCGGTGCGGGGCAGCAGGTGTAGCACGGCCATCTCGCCGACCAGCTTGCTACGTCCGTAGGCGTTGAGCGGGCCGGGGGCCGCGTCTTCGCGGTAGGGGGTGCGGGAGGTGCCGGAGAAGACGTAGTCGCTGGAGACGTGAAGCAGGGTGGCTCCGGTGTGGGCGCAGGCCCGCGCGAGGTTCCAGACGCCGTGGCCGTTGACCGCCGTCGCCTCGGCCTCGTTGGCCTCGGCTAAGTCCACTTTCGTGTATCCGGCGCAATTGATCACTGTGTCGTGGCCGTTGACCGCCTTCGCCACCGCGACCGGGTCGGAGATGTCCAGTGCCTGGTGGGTCATTGCGCTGACCTCCTCACCAGCGAGGACCTCTACGACTTCTCGGCCGAGCAGACCCCCCGAACCCGTGATGAGCCACCTCACTCGCCGTCAACTCCCTTGTCCTGGCAGGCGTAGGCTGATCTCATGCGCGGAATCATCCTCACCGGCACCGATGATGACCTGGGGCCCATCACCCAGGTCGTCTGCAAGCTGCTGCTTCCGGTCTTCGATAAGCCGATGGTCTACTACCCGATGGCTGGCCTCATTCAGGCCGGCATCCGGGAGGTTATGGTCATCGCCGCTCGCGAGGATCTGCCGCACCTGCGGCGTTCCCTTGGCGACGGGGACCAGATCGGCATGCGGCTCGAATACGCCGCCCAGCCCGATCCCGGCGACGTCGACCAGGCCCTCGTCACCGCCGCCGACTTCATCGGCACCGAGCCGGTGGCCGTTGTCGCCGGGGACGGCATCTTCCACGGGGACGACCATGTATCCGTCGCCGCCCTCATCTCCGACTTCGCCGCCGATCCCACGGGCGCGCAGATCTTCACGCACCGCGTGGCCGCCCCCGACCATCGCAGCTCCGTGGCCGCTGGGCTGTACCTGTTCGACGGCCAGGCCGCTGCCATCGCCCGCTCCCTGATCCCCTCCCAGCGCCACGCGACGGGCCTCAACCGGGTCAACGCCCACTACATGCGGGCCGGGCAGCTTGCCGAGACTCTTCTGTACCGGGGCACCGCCTGGATGTCGGTCCGCACGGCCGAGGACCTGGACCAGGCGGCCGGGTGGGTGCGGGTCATCGAGGAACGCCAGGGCCTCAAGATCGGCTGCGTCGAGGAATCGGCCTGGCGGGCCGGCCTGATCGACGCCGCCCAGCTTCGCGAGCTGGCCGAGCCACTGCGCAAGAGCGGCTACGGCGACTACCTTCTCGGCCTGCTCGACAATGGCCCCGGTCAACTCCGCCCCCTCGCCTCGTCACGGGAAAGCACACGCTGACGCCGGGCGGATCCGTGGCGCCAACTACCCCCGACGCGGTGGTTGGCGCCCGCCCTCCCGCGTGCCGGTGTGCCTAATGCCGTCAGCGCGAGAGGGAGTCTTATAAGGTGTCAGGCCTTGGGGAGCCGTCCGTCACCGGGGGTCGCCGGTTCGAACGGGAGTCGTTCGGCCCGGGGCGGACGTCCCGGACGGCGCTTCTCGTACGGGTTTTCCATGGCCGGCGGACCGGCGCATCGAATGGTCATGTAGACCGGGCGGGCTCTCTCGAATCGGCGGATGCACACTTCCGTGTAGCGCACTCGTCCGGTCAGGGGGTCTGCGAGTCTCCGGCGGCCGAGGACGACCCAAAGGCGGCCGTGCTTGTCTCGGAAACTCCCCTGAATCGGCGGGAGTTCGAGCCGTTCCGCGCACCTGTCAGGTTGGGGGCACTCGCAGTCGCCGGTGTCGACCACCGTTAGGACTTGGGCTTCCGACTCGTAGGAGGGTCCCGGATCGGGCTTCTGTCGAGTCACCGGGCTACCGCCCGTCGGGGTCGTAGGTCACCATGACGTGAGCCCAGTCTTGGCGGCCGTTCGGCTTGTACGTCCATCGTCCTTGAGCCTCGGCAATCGGCCGTGCGTGCCGGAGCAGGATTTCTCCGAAGTTCCTTACCTGCACCGGTACTTCGATGTCCCACCACCGTCGGCCAGCGTCCGCGATGAGATGTGCGGCCAACCGTTCGAATGAGTCGGCGCTGGTCGACCCACGGACGTCAGACCGGCCCGGAATGCCGTGCAATCCCGGTTGTCCCCGGAAGTAGTAGACGGCACTCCATGCCTCAGCAGGTCTCCCCGGACCCGAGCTGGCGCTCATGCGCCGTGGCGCTGGTCGGCGGGCTGCCCGATGTAGAGAAGCGGCTGCCTCAGCCCGCTGTCCGCGTGGTCGACGGCGATCCGGATGCGCGCCGCCATGTACGGTTGCACGTGGTCGTCCAACTCGTCCGGGTGCACCCACACGAGCGCCCGGATCTCCTCGGACGCGCCAACGGGGATGCTCAGTCCGGCCACCTCCGCGTGCGAGGCGAATCCGCCGTCGCAGATGAAGTTGAACCCTTCCGGGGAGCCGGTGTTGGGGTTGGCCGGAATCTGGTCGACGCCAAGGTGGAAGGCGATGACCCGGCGCAGGCCGGTCTCCTCGGCGAGTTCACGCGCGGCAGCGTCCGCCACCTGCTCGCCCTTGTGTGCGGCGCCGCCGGGGAGCTGCAAGCCCTTCCGATAGTCGGTCTCCTCCAGGAGGACGCGCCTCATTCCGTCCCTGATCAGGACCAGAGCGCCGATCCGACGGGTGGGGTGCTGCTGAACCTCGTTGTGCATCACGGACTTCCCTTGAACAGTAGGCAGGTTGGAGTGCGCGGTCCCGCCCGTCCACGACGGGGGATGCATGTGCAGGCGGGACCGCATCCCGCACCGGGCCGTCCGCCCGGAACAGCCCCAGGCGGAGGTGCGGGGGTTGGATCCCGTCCCGGGCGGCGACTGTCACGGAGGGGGTCGACGAGCGGAACGGGAGTCTGAAGGTGCTACTCGGGGGGCGGTGCCGACGACCGGCGACGTCGGTCAAGCGCGTGCCGACGAGCGATGACCCGGAGTTCGGAATCGGCGAATTCCACAGCCCTGCGCCGACTCGGACTCAGCAGGAGCACAGGTCGGCTCCACTGAAAGACGCCGTGCCAGAGCACGTGGATGCCCATCCTCGGGTCGCGCCAAAGGAGTTGCAGCCAGCGTCCGAGGCGTGCCGGACGACCGTAGGGGTTCACGCGGCAACCGGCGCCGTCTCGCTCCGGCGCTTCCGGCCGCAGACCTGAACGGCGAACTCCTCGGGGTGCGTGCGGAGGTAGTCCGGTGGCAGCAGGTATCCGAAGCGTCGGCAATCACACGACCACGTGGGGGTGCCGTCCGGTCCCGGGGGGTCGGGCCGGATCACCTCGCCGCAGTCGCATCGGTCCGGCGGCTGGTCACTCATTCGACGCGCCTTTCTACGTGGGAGTTGACCTTGTTGGAGCAGGGACTCGGCGACGACCACGGCCGAGTTGAAGACCGCGCCGAACGTCAGCACGACTACGAGCGCTCGAACCGCGTACGACTGTCCGCGTATCGCTGAGTCCGCCATCAGTCCGGCGACCAGTCCGGCTACTACGGTCATGCTGACTAGCGCCGCGCAGACCTGGGGCGGTCTCACGAGTCCGTCTGGCGGGGCGCTCCGGCCGGATCGGCGTACTCCAGATCCGGGGGTACGGGTCGGACGTCGATCGGATCTGCCGTCCACTCGCATCCGCCGGCCGCCGGACGGAGGTAGCGCTGACCGCCAACGGTGTCCATGTAGACACCGGTCCGCCGGCTGCGCCGATCAAAGACGAGTTGCCCACCATGGGGCGTGAAGATGTCCATGCCGCCGCCTTTCGGTCACTGCTGCGCGGTAACCAGACAACTGCATGGGGTAGGGGGTCGTGTATACCTGGCATGAGGACAAACGAGCTGTCCCGATTGGAGGTTGGCGTTGGCCGGTCGACGTGCGAAGCCCCGCAAGGTCACCCTCAGCCCGGCTGTATGGGCTTGGCTGCTGAGCGACACTCGTGAGCGTGCAGGAATCTCGTGTGCGGAGCTAGGCCGGAGGGTCAGGTACAGCTCCAGCTACGTCACGAAGGTTGAAGGCCTAGAGCGCGGACCTGTAAGGGGGTTCGCTGAGGCCTGTGATGCCGCCCTGGGCGCCGCCGGACAGCTGACCGCCGCATGGGACCGAGTGGACTGGAAACGAGAGATCCAGCACCCTGACTGGTTTGATCTCTACGCCGGTCTCGAAGCCAAGTCGGTGGGGGTGCGGGGCTACGACATCGGGCGAATTTGGGGACTTCTGCAAACAGCGTCGTACGCTCGCGCCCTCGTGCGCTACTTCAAAGGTCCGGACGCCGACCCCGTCAGCGTTGAGAAAACCGTGCGTGCTCGATTGGCACGGCAAGAACGCTTCCTTGACCCGGACGGGCCGCCTCTCGTGTCAGTGCTCAACGAAGGTGTCATCCGGCAAGTCGTCGGGGGCCCGGAGGTAATGCACGAACAACTGCAACACCTGCTGGACCTCCCGCAGCAGTATCCGAACATCAACATCCATGTCGCCCCGTTCTCGTTGGGCGAGCGCACCGGGGCTACAGGAACCATCACGCTCATAGAGCTGACGGATGGCGAGCGATGGGCCTACGCGGAGAGCCTGGGAAGCGGCCACATGATCAACAATGCCGCCGCCGTGGCTGAACGCTTCCGGGCCTATGATCGGCTTCGTGCAGAGTCTCTGTCTGCCTCCGACTCCGCCCGCTTGATCCACTCCGTCATGAGAGGGCTTAGGAACATGACCAGCAGTCCCGTGCCGACGTTCTACGCTACCCGCCACGCCAACTGGAAGAAGAGCACTTACAGCGAGGGGGACGGCGGCAACTGCATTGAGGCTGCCCTGAATCTCGCCACGGTTGATGGCGTTGTGCCCGTGCGGGACTCGAAGGACCGGAGCGGCCCCGAGCTGGAGATCAGCGCCGCCGGGTGGTCTGCCTTCGTCTCCGCTGTCCGTGCCGGAGAGTTCGGAGCTGTTTGAGCTGAGCAGACGCAGCCCCCTGTCAGAGGCAGGGGGCTGCGTTGTGTCTACTGCGCAGATCGGCTGCCGCGCGACGGTGGAGGCCGGGTGCGGGAAGCTTTACGCACCTCCCACTGGCGGAACCCGAGTCGGGCAAGCCCGGGGGGCCACTCGGCCAAATTGCGGTCAGGCCCAACAGCCCTGACCGAGTCGCGCCAGCTTACGGCCCCCCGGACATGCCCGACCCCACCACCGGCAGGACACCGCCCAAAGCTTCCCGCCCCCTCGTGAGGCAGCCGCTCGCCCGATCGTCCGCCGGCCACCGACAGGTAGCCTGATGAACGGCCGCCGGCCCGCCCGCAGACGGCAGAAATAGGTTGTGAAAAAGGCTTGACCCAGGCCATCACGATGCCGCTCTTCTTCGGCTCCAATGCCCTCTACCCCGTCGACCTGATGCCCGGCTGGCTGCAAGCGGTCAGCAAGGCCAACCCCCTCAGCTACCAGGACGACGCCCTGCGCGGCCTCCTGATCGGCACCCCGTCCCACCTGCCGCTCGACTTCGACGCCAAGCCGCTCATGCTCGAAACCCTGACCATGACCGCGGGCTTGGAACCCGCGCGGATTGGCGGAAGCGGGATGCCGGCGGGGTCCAGGCAGGGGCCTGCGCCATGTGCGATGGTGACACTTCGTCTTCGCGTGCCTGCGCTCGCGTCCTGGCGGCGCCCTGCCCATGTGCGGGCGAGGGTCTGGCGGTCGTGCTTTCTGCGGTGCTCCGGGTACGGCTACTGTGCCGGTCATGTCCGATGATCTGCGGGACATCCGCCCGTGTGCTGAATCCGCCGTGGCCGCCCAGCGGTTGGCCGATCCGGGATTCCTGGTGAACGCGGACCCGGGGGCGGTGACGGCATTGCTGGATGCGGCGTCGGGTCCGGCGGCGCGATTGGCCGCGTCGGTGTACCGGGCCTCGGCAGAGCTGCATCGTGACGTGACCGCAGGGGTACGCCGGCAGCTGCTGGCGCTGGACGCGGCCCGTTACGGGGACCGGGAGCTGTCGGCGCGGATCACCGCAGTACCGGTGGAGGGCGAACCCGCCGCACCGTGGGGCGTCGAGTGGGCCACCGGCTCCCAGCTCGACCGGTCCCTGCGTCGTATTCCGACTCCCCACAGCACCGATGCGTTGCTGGCGGTGGCGACGGCCGTGGTCGACGGCCGCCCCGTCGCGGTCACCGGCAGTTCCGTGGCGGTCACCGGAGGTTCCGAGCGGACCGTGCGGGTCTGGGACCTGACCACCGGTCAGCAGATCGGCGAACCCCTCACCGGTCACTCCGGCGAGGTGTGCGCGGTGGCGACAGCGGTGGTCGACGGCCGCCCTGTGGCGCTCTCCGGCAGTGGTGACCGGACCGTGCGGGTCTGGGACCTGACTGCGCGTGAGCAGATCGGCGAGCCGCTCACCGGCCACACAGCTGCGGTGGCGGCTGTGGCGACGGCGGTGCTGGACGGCCGCCCCGTCGCGGTCACCGGCAGTGGTGACCGGACCGTGCGAGTCTGGGACCTGACCACGCGCGAGCAGATCGGCGAGCCGCTCACCGGCCACACCAATGGTGTGTGCGCGGTGGCGACGACGATGCTCGACGGGCGTCCCGTCGGCGTCACTGGTGGCCACGACCAGACCGTGCGGGTCTGGGACCTGACCACGCGTGAGCAGATCGGCGAGCCGCTCACCGGCCACGAGGAGGCGGTGCGAGCGCTGGCTACGGGGGTGGTCGACGGCCGCCCCGTGGCAGTCACCGCCAGCGAGGACGAGACCGTGCGGGTGTGGGATCTGACGACCGGCCGGCAGATCGGCCGACCTCTCACCGGTCACGACGGCTGGGTGTTGTCGGTGGTCACGACAACGATCGAAGGCCGCCCCTGCATCGTCAGCGGAGGCGAGGACTGGACGCTCCAGGTGTGGGACCTGGCCACGGGCGAGCAGGTCGGCGAGCCGGTGAACGGCCATAGCGACAAGGTCCGGGCGATGGCGACGGCGGTGCTGGACGGCCGTCCCCACATGATCGCCGGCAGCCAGGACGGGATGGTGCGGGTGTGGGACCTGACCGCGGCCGGCCAGGTGGGAGAGCCCCTGACGGGGCACACCGGCGAGGTGAACGCGGTGGCGACGGCGGTGCTCGACGGCCGCCCTCTGGCGGTCACGGGCGGCGCCGACGGCACGGTGCGGGTCTGGGACCTGACCGCCGGTCGGCAGATCGGCCGGCACCTCACCGGCCAGGACGACTGGGTGTCGGCGGTGGCGACGGCGGTGGTCGACGGCCGCCCCGTGGTGGTGACCGGCGGCGACGACGGCACGGTGTGGGTCTGGGACCTGACCACGCGCGAGCAGATCGGCCAACCCCTCACCGGCCACACCGACGAGGTGAACGCGGTGGCGACGGCCGTGTTCGATGGCTGCCCCGTAGCGGTCACCGGCGGCGACGACGGCACCGTGCGGGTCTGGGACCTGACCGCCGGCGACCAGGTCGGGCCGGAGCTGGTGTTCCCGCTGCCGGTCTGCGCGGTGGCCGTGGTGCCGGACGGTCGGTTGGTGGTGGGCTTCGGCTGGGAGGTCGCGGTGTTGGCCCGCCGTTGACCGGGCCCTGCATAAACGTCTCGCAGTATGGGGAAGCCCCAACGCCTGTCTGCGCGGGTTGTTAATCGAGTGCGAGAGTTCCGGTCCGGGTGATACAAGGTTTGCGTGACAGAGCAATTTTCCTTCCCCACCCTGCTGCAGATGGTCGACGAGCGGTCCGCCGCGTTCCGCGCCGCCGTCGCCGCGGCCCCCAGCTTCGACGCCGACGTCCCGTCCTGCCCGGGCTGGACGCTGTACGACCTGGCGAACCACCTCAGTGAGGGGGACCGCTTCTGGGCCTACATCGTGCTGAACACCGCGCCGGGCGACGAGCGGCCGAGCAAGGACGGGCTGGCGGCGCCCAGGGAGCGCGAGGCCCTCATAACCTGGCTGGCCGACTCGACGGAACAGCTGCTTGCCGCTCTGCGCGAGGCCGGCCCGGACCGGACCTGCTGGGCCTGGTGGGAGCCGCTGGCCTCGCCGCACACGGGGGCCGCCGTGGCCCGCCGCCGCGTCCACGAGTCGCTGATCCACACCTACGACGCCCAGCTGGCCTCCGGTACGCCGCAGGAGCTGCCGGCGACCGAGGCGGTCGACGCCATCGAGGAGTTCCTCGCCACGGTCTGCACCGTCACGGTCCCGTGGCCGCACGAGCCCGCCACCATGGACTACCACGCAGCCGGGGCCGGCTCCTGGCGCCAGACGGTGGACGCCGCCGGGTCCCGCTTCACCCGCCTCACCGCGGCGGAGGCCGCCGAGAGCAAGCCCACCGCCGCCATCCACGGCACGGCGAGCGAGATGGCCCTGCTCATGTACATGCGCATCCCGAACGACTCGCTGCGGATGGAGGGCGACGCCGACCTGCTCCAGCAGCTGCAGAACGGGGGCTGAGACGGACTGGCAAATGGATCACTTGAGACGTCGGGTGGTGCGGCGGCAGACGGGACTTGGCGCTGTCGTAGCCGCGGTCGAGGTTGACGGTCTCCGGCATCGCGCCGACCTGTGCCTGTGCCGCGTCCGAAGTGGGGCCGAGCAGGGGTGAATCGTGCCGGTCGGGTCCGTTGGAGACGATCCGATCGACGACCGCGAGCGGTGAGAGCAGACGCCCCCCAGCCCATGACGTGCCAGGCGGGGGGCCGGGGGGGGCCTGGGGCCGCGAGGCCGCGGCCCCCCCGGGCGGGGGGGCCGCCCCCCCCCCCCCCCCCGGGCGGGCGGGGGCGTGGGGGCGTGCGGCGTGCTGGTCAGCCGGTGGTGTTGCGGCGTCGGCGGAGCCAGACCAGGGCCGTCCCGGCTGCCGTGAGGGCGGCGGCGGTTCCGGCGACGCCGGTGATCCGGAGGCCGGTGGAGGCGAGGCTGCCGCCACCACTGCCACTGCCGCTGTTGCCGGCCGGCGGCGGGGTGGTTCCGCCGTCACCGCCGTCACCGCCGTCACCGCCGTCGCCGGTTCCACCGGTTCCGCCCGTGCTGCCGCTCGGGGTCGGTGCCGGGGGCCCGGTGGGCGTCGGTGTCGGGCTGGTGGTCGGCTCGCCCGTCGGGGTCTGCGTCGGTGCCGGAGTCCCCGTCGGCGTCCCGGTCCCGGTCCCGGTCGGGGTCGGCGTCGGCGTCGGGGTAGGTGTGGGCGTCGGAGTGGGCGTGGGCGTCGGGTCGCCGCTGGTGCCGGCCTGACCGCTGTTGTCGCCGCCCATGACGGTGATCCCGTCGTCCTTGTACGACAGCGCCTCGCTCTTCGCGTGCTGCGTGACATCGTCCAGGTTCGGTTTCGCGGCCTGGAAGGCGGCCTGGTCGATCTTCTGCTGCGGCTGCTGCTGGAAGTCGACCCCGCCGACGACGTAGGTGTAGACCGTTCCCCCGAGCGGGAGCTGGTACGTGAAGTCGCCCTCGGTGAACGACTTGCGCATCTCGCGCCACACGGTCATCTTGTCCCAGCCGGCGTTCGTGCCGCGCAGCGGCCACTTCGACACGTCGTTGCTGTCGATGACCTTGGTGAACGCCCCGCCGAAGGCCGTCGGGTCCTTCGCGACCGTCTGGCGGACGTACTCGGCGCCGATGCGGGCCTTGTAGACGCGGCGCAGGTCCGCGTACTTGGGGTCCTCGTTCACCTCCTTCTCCACGATCGGCAGGATCGTGGAGCGGTAGACGTCCATGTTGTGGTCGATCTGCTCCTTGGTCAGGTTGCAGCCCGTGCCGGGGCCCGAGCTGGTGTAGTCCTGGGCCACCGTCTTGACCTCGAGCGGGCTGTCGAGGATGTAGACGCCGTCGTCCTGGACGCGCACCTTGGCCTGCTTGGGCACGATCCAGTTGCGGGTGGAGTTCATGCACGGCAGTCCGTCGATCCGGGAGATGCCGTACCAGAACTTGTTCCCGGCGTCCGTCTTCGGGTCCTCGGCGCGGCCGAAGTCGCGCTTCATCGCGAGGTCGGCCTCCAGCAGCACCCGTCCGGCGTCCGTCCCGTCGAACGGCGACTGCATGATCGTGTTCGGGTCGTCGGGGTTGAGGTTGACCCAGAAGTGGTCCGGGGTGAGCGCGAGCCAGGTGAAGAAGGCGTCCGAGACGAGCTGCGCCTTCTCCTGTCCGCCGTAGCCGGGGTGCTCCTCCTCGTCGGTGTTGCTCGCGCTGAAGGCGTACTTGAGGTCCCCGGCCTTGGTCTGGCCGATGTAGGAGAGGTCGAGGGTGGAGAAGTCGATGCCGCCGGGTCGGCGGATGTCCTGCTCGGGCTCCTCGATCAGGCCGTTCGTCCGCTGGGCCTCCTGCTCCGCCTCCTCCGGTGTCGGGGCCGAGCCCTCCACCATGTCGGTGCCCGCGCCGACGGACGGCTTGGCCGGGTCCACGGTCATCGTGCCGGGGGCCTGGCGCATGTACGGGGTCTGCCTGAACTGCGGCTCCGGGGTGGCCGAGTGCCGGTAATAGTCCACTCCGGCGCTCTTGTACTTGGCGATCGTCCTGGCGTTCGGCTGCTGGCCGTTGATGTAGACGACCTTCCAGCCGCGCTTGACCAGGGCCTCGTCCACCGGCAGCTGGGCCTTGTCGTAGCCGATGCCGGACTTGATCTCGTAGATCGTCCTGGTCCGCATGTTGACGGCGTCGAAGAGCCGGTTGCCCTTGGGGAACCGGTCGCCGAGCTCGTCCTTCAGCTCCTGGTAGAGCTTCTCGTCGAGGTCCTTGAGGCTGCCCTGGCAGATCCAGTCGACCCCGCCGAGGTTGAAGTAGCGCACGACCTCGCGTTCGTAGGCGTCGCCGCGCTTGTTGTTGCCCACGTTCCGGGTGTAGACGCTGTTCAGCCAGCTGTTGAAGCTGCCCTTGTACGGCTTGTTGCCGGCCTGCTTCTGCATCCAGGTCGCGACCGCGTTCTCGATGCTGCCCCATTCGTACTTCTTCGGGTCCGACCCCTGGGGCAGCGGGACCTGGGACGGATCGGTCAGGCCGTCGAAACCCTTGGGCGGCAGGTCGTACGGGTAGAGCCGCTGCTCGGCGTCCGGGGTCGCCCACTGGCCGGAGCCGGTGGGCCGGTAGCCGGGGAGCGTGGACTGGTCCGGCGGCGTCGGCGTGGTGCCGTACTTGTCCTGGCAGCGCGTGATGGTCGGCGCCGCCTCGGCGTGCTCCTGCAGGCCGGGCAGGCCGGCGAACACGAGCGCGGTGATCCCGAGGACGACGGCCGTGGCCTGCGCCGCCAGCAGTCCCCTGGTGCGTAACGGTTGTCGCACGGTGTGGCGATCCCCCTGCGGGGGCCGAGGGTCGGACAGGCGGCCGGTGGCGTGCGGCCCCCGTCGACACGTCCCCGGCGGCGCCACCCTAGCCGGGGCACGGCGGGGATTCGACGGCTTTACAGATCGCCCACAGAAGCCACAATTTTGGCTGAAGTCACGGGAGTTGTCGGTGCAGGGCTTAGGCTGACGGGCATGAGCGATGATCACGGCGGGGCGGGGGAGCGGTTGCTGGAGGACTGGCTGGAGGACCTGCCGCTCCTGGTCGCACGCCTGGAGCAGGTGCACGTGCCGGACGGCTTCGTCCTCGACTACGGCACGGACTCGCTGGCCGCCCTGGAGCGGTTGCTGCTCGACGAACCCGGCGGACCGGACGAGGACTTCGCGCGCGCGGCGGCCGGGTACGCGGGAGAGGTGCTGATGGGCGTCTGCGGCGGGCGGTGGGACGTGGAGGCCGGGCCGGCCGTGCTCCCCGACCCGGCGCTGGGCCTGCCACCGCTGTCGGTCGGCCTGCTGGTCGACGTGGCGCTCGCGGAGCGCAGCGGCGAGGTGTTCGCCCGGGAGTACGAGCGGCTGCTGGCCGCCGTTGCCGCGGTCCGTGCCGTCGATTCCGGCTGGGTGCCCGAGAAGGAGGCTTCGCCGCTGGACCCGGTCGGTCCGCAGCCCGACGACCCGGAACTGGCCGACTGGCTGCGTGAGCGCCGGGCCGGGTTCGGAGCATGGGCGGGGCAACTGCGGGGAGGCCGGGACGCGTACGACTTCTCCCTGGCCAGCCTCGACGCGCTGGAACGGGAGGTGCGGGCCCGGTGCGCCGGGGCGGGAGCGTTCGACGCGGAGCCGGACGGGCCGTTCCCGCGCGGCCCGTTCCTGGCCGGCGCGGTCTGGTACCTCGGCCAGGTCGTCTGCCTGCGGTGCGACTCCGTCTGGCTCCACTGGCCCGTCGACCCCGCCGCCGAGCCCGGCAGCCACCACCACCCCGACAACCCGTGGTCCGGCATCCCCTTCACCCACCAGCCGCACCGTCGCAACGCCCAGGCGTTCAACCCGCTGGCCGAACTCCGCGGCCTGATCCGCTACGGCGACGGCTACCACCTGCGGAACATCGTGCCCGCCGTTCACTGACGGGGGTCGGTTGGAGCCGGAGCGTTCAGCGGTTGCCTCGATCGACGGCTACCCGACGTA
This sequence comes from Kitasatospora sp. NPDC059747, assembly GCF_042732955.1. Classification (NCBI taxonomy): domain Bacteria; kingdom Bacillati; phylum Actinomycetota; class Actinomycetes; order Kitasatosporales; family Streptomycetaceae; genus Kitasatospora; species Kitasatospora sp. NPDC059747. Next base: position 14,509 of record NZ_JBHWGV010000108.1, read on the forward strand.
AGCCCGGCCCACGGGCCTGCCGCACCTGCCACGTCCGGTGCCGGCCCGCGACCGGAGGGAGTCCCGGCCGGGGGCCGATGACGGGGTATCCGGCAGAGGACGAGACAGACTGAACCCGCCCGTCCGCGGGTAGGTCCCGATCCGTTCACGAGGGAGGGAGTCCAGGTGTCGCTGCCGCTGGCGGGTGTCACGGTGATCGCGTTGGAGCAGGCGGTGGCCGCGCCGCTGGCGAGCAGGCACCTGGCCGACCTCGGAGCGAGGGTGGTCAAGATCGAGCGGCCGGACGGCGGCGACTTCGCCCGCGGCTACGACCACAGCGTCAACGGGTTGGCCAGCCACTTCGTCTGGCTGAACCGCGGCAAGGAGTCGGTCGCCCTCGACCTGAAGGCGCCGGAGGGCCGCACCGTGCTGGCCGACCTGGTGGCCGGCGCCGACGTCTTCCTGCAGAACCTCGCGCCCGGCGCCGCCGCCCGCCTGGGCTTCGGCTCCGCCGAACTGCGGGCCCGGCACCCCCGGTTGGTCACCGTCGACCTCTCCGGCTACGGCTCCGGCGGCCCCTACCAGGACAAGCGCGCCTACGACATGCTGATCCAGTGCGAGTCCGGCCTCGCCTCGGTGACGGGCCCGCCCGACCGGCCGTCGAAGACCGGGGTGCCGAGCTCGGACATCGCCGCCGGGATGTACGCGCTGACGGCGACGCTCGGCGCGCTGGTCGGCCGCGCCGCGACGGGGCAGGGTGCCGCGATCGAGGTGTCGATGTTCGAGGCGACGGCCGAGTGGCTGGGCCACCAACTCCACTACACCCAGGGCGCGGGCCGCTCGCCGGGCCGCGCGGGCCTCTCCCACCCGGCCATCGCGCCGTACGACGCCTACCCGACCGCCGACGGCCGCGAGGTCATGATCGGCATCCAGAACGACCGCGAGTGGGCCCGCTTCGCCACCGGCTTCCTGGACCGCCCGGACCTCGCCGACGACCCGGAGTGGGCCACCAACGTCGCCCGGGTGCGCCGCCGCCGACTGGTCGACGCCCTGGTGGGCGGCCGGACGGCGACCATGACGGCCGACGAGGCGATCAAGCTCCTGGACGCGCTCGCCATCGCCTCCGCCCGCCTGAACGACGTCGCCGACCTCCTGCACCACCCCCAACTCGCCGCCCGCGACCGCTGGCGCCCGGTGACCACCCCGGTCGGCGAAGTCCGTAGCCTGCTGCCGCCGTTCGGCTTCGCCGGCATCGAACTCCCCATGGGCCCCGTCCCCGCCCTCGGCGCCCACACCGACGCGGCCCTGCGCGGGCTCGGTTACCCCGACGAGCGGATCGCCGCGCTGCGCGCGAGCGGGGTACTGGGGGAGTAGGGCCCGCCTCTCACCGTCCCGGACGGCGCGAGTTCATGACTCCGCTGCGCGCCTCGTTCCACTCATGGCCGACGGCCGGGCTTCAGCCCTGCACCAGCAGGTCTCGGCGCTCGGCAGCGCCACCTGACGAAGGGGTCATGCTTGTCGTCCGACGGGCACCGGCCCTCGGGCAGAGGGCCGTCCTGCCTGGTGAGGCTGCCGCCGCGACGTGCCCCCAGGCCAGGGCGGCCCTCGAACTCTCAGAAGGTGAGGGTCTGGCCGGGGACGGAGGCCTGTTTCCGGGTGTAGGCGACGCCGTGGACCTTGAGGCCGGACGGGTCGAGGAGGGTGATCGCGCCGCCGTCGGCGCCCAGTCGGAAGCCGTTCGCGGCCGGGAAGGTGGTGGAGGTGCCCGGCTGGAGCTCGGTGTCGGGCAGCGGGAGCACGTTCTGCTGCTGGTCGCTGAGGTGCCATCCCTGGAGGCTGATCGGCGTGGCCGAGGTGTTGACCAGGGTGACCGTCTCGGGTGCCGGGGCGACCGGGTTGACCAGGGCGGCCGAGATCCGCATCGGCTCCTGGTGCGGGGTGGTGGGCCGGGTGGGGGCCAGGGCGTGGCCGGTGGTGTCGTCGGTGTGCCACGCCTGGGACTGGAAGGCCAGGAAGATCGCCACCCAGCGGTTCTCCGAGGCCACGTGCAGCAGCAGGCCGCCGTCCTGCCAGACCCCGTCGTCGCCGGCGTGCCCCGCGTCGTTGCCCTGGTTCATGTGGATGTCGTGGACACCGTTGCCGGGCTGGAAGCCGAACACCTTGTCGCCGGCGTCGGTGGGCCAGCGCTGGCCGAAGACGTAGAGGCCGATGGTCTGGTCGGCGATGGCGCGCTGCACGTAGTGGTCGAGCAGGTCCTCCAGGTCGTTGTTGAGGCCGGGAACGTCGGCCGGCAGAACGCGCATGGTGGCCGGGTCGAAGAGGTTCCCGCGGATGAAGTCCAGGCTGGCCGTGCCGGGCCGGGACGGCTCGGGGTGCCAGCCGCTGCCGGCCGGCGGGAGCAACTGGACCAGCGGGTGGTGGAAGTCGTCGATGGCGACGTACAGCAGGTTCGGCGGCGTGGTCTGCGACCTGACGTTCACGGCGATCCGGTAGTCGGTGCCGCCGTCGTCGCGTACGTGGATCTGGTAGTGCGGCGTCGAGACCTGCGCCGCCTCGCGCGTGCTCTCGATGGCTTTGGCGGCGAGCACACCGTAGTTGACCAGGGGCATGTGTCGTCCTCTCGGCTGAAGGCGCGGGTGGCGGTGACTCGAAGTGCCCGCCGTTGTCGTGCCTCCCGTTATCGCCGATCGACTGCCGGGCGGGGCGGAGAACCGCGCGGTGTTCACCCGCCTGCCATCCGACGACCAGTCGAAAGAGTTCCCTCGGGGCCAGGGGGCGTCAGCCGTTGGCGCAGCCGGCCGTCGCGCAGGTCTGCCAGGGGCCCCAGACGCCCGGGGTCCGCTCGGAGACCTCGGCGTACATCGACGGGGCGTTCCACATGTGCGCGACGACCGTGAGTGTCCCGTCCGAGGCCTGCGTGACGGCGGACGGCGTGGCGACGGAGGACGGCAGCGGGCCGGTCCCGAGGTCGGTCCAGGAAGCCCAAACACCGGGCGCGCTCTGCTCGTTGACGTACAGCCGCGGTGCACCCGAGCCCTGGTAGACCTCGAAGAACGCCAGCGTCCCGTCCGCCCTCGTGAAGGCAACCGGCGGGCCGAAGAAGCGCGGCACGCTCGCCGGGGACGGGCCGAACGCCTCGGGCGCCGACCACGCCCCGCCCTCTCCGGACTGGTGCATCCGGACCAGGACGGTCGACTGGTAGCCGATGGTGAACACCTCCAGGCTCCCGTCGGCGTCCGCGGCCGCGGTGAGCACCAGGTTCTGGAAGTTGAGCGCCATGCCGTTGACCTGGCTCCAGCCGCCGTACGCGCCGCCGGGGGCGCTCTGCGAGCGGTACCAAATCGTCTGGCCGGTCACGTAGTTGGTCGAGAAGATCGCGACCTGAGCCTGCGTGCCGTCGGGGCGGGTGACCGTGGTGGACTGCACCTGGGTGCCGGGAGGCGTCGCGTCCTGCGCCCGGAGCCCGGCCGCGGCCACGTGCGTCGGGGCAGGGCTGTGCGCCTGGGCGACCGGCGAGAGGAGCGCGGCCGCGCCGACGAGTGCGGCGCAGACGGTTGCCGCCGCCCTGATTCGGCGTGCGTTCTTGCGCATGGGTCCGTCCCTTCCGATCGGTCGCCTGGGCACGTGTGCTTCGGCCATCCTGGCGCCCGGGTCATCATCCTGTAGGCGTGTGGCGGGAATTGGCCGGAATGCGAGGGTCCGGGGGAGAGGGGGCGATGTCACTGCCCGGCCCGCCGGTGCCGGTACGGCCTTATGGTCATCGTGTGACACCGAGACCACCACGCAGGATCCGGGTCGACGGACGGGACTACCGCTGGAGGGTCCAGGTCCTCGACCCCGGCCACGTCGGCGTCCGGGTCCGGCTCGACGGGCCGGGCAGGCGGCGGCAGTTCGTCGTTTCCGTCGAATTCGACGACCGGTGCCGTCGTGCCTGACGCCGGGGCCCGGCTGCGGGCGGAGGTGGAGCGGGCGGCACGGGCCGCCTTCGCGGGGCTGCTCGACGCCCGTCCCGCTGCGGACGCTGCGGACTACTGCGGGTACGCGTTGTACTCCGACGCCGGCGCGATGACCGTGTGCTGTGCGGCCAACACCGTCCCGCACCTCGCCCGGCTGCGGGCCGAGGACCCGACCGAGGCGGACTACTACGAGTGGACTCCGGCGGAGTGGGCGATGGAGGGCGTCGCCGCCGAGCAGTTCGCGTCGATCTGCCGACGGCTGCGCGCCGAGAGGCCGGACGCCGGCAACGCGCGGTTCCGGACGTTCCGGGACACCGTGTACGAGGCGTGTGTGGCCGCGCTCGAATCGCTCGTCGCCGAAGGTGCCTTCGGCCCGGGCACCGACCACGTGGTGGTCTTCGCCGTCTCCGACCCCGATGACCTGGACCCGGCGCGCGAGGCCGAGTGGATCCGCCGCCTCAACCCGCCGGTCCGGGCCGACCGGTTCGCCCGCTGGCGCGGAACGGCCCCGGTGCGACCGTAAGCGGGGCCGACCGGTTGCTCAGGAGCGCGCCTCGTCGCCCGCCTCCGCCGCCGGGCCGGTGGGGAAGCGGATCGGGCTGAGCAGGTAGGGCCTGCGCCCGGGCGCCGGTTCGTTCGCCAGGTAGGGGCCGAGGACCGCGAGCAGGTCGCCCGTCATCCGCCCGAGTTCCTCCGGGCTCAGCCACAGCGTGCCCTGCCGGTAGGAGACCCCGTCGGCCACCGGGTCGGCGCCCTCGCGGTCGAGGTAGGCGTTGAACTCGGCGATGAGGACGGCCATCGCGGCGGCGAAGCCCCGGCGGTGGTCGTCGGGCGTCATCGCCGCGGCGTCGGCGGTGCCGACGGAGGGGCGGTCCCGGCGCAGCCGGTAGGACCGCTCGACGGTGCCGCGCACCCGCCGCTCGTCGGCCACCTCCAGGAAGCCCGCCTCGGCGAGTACGCCGACGTGCCGGTACATGGTCACCTTCGGCACCTCGGGCATGCGCTCGCACAGCTGGGAGGTGGTGAGGACCCGGTCGCCGGCGAACGCGTGCACGACGCGCAGCCGCACCGGGTGGAGAAGCACGTCCGTAGTGTCCATGGGCTTTACGATTCCACACTTGGCACTATTATCGAAACTGGAAATGATGGCGATCCATCGGTGATCGACGGCGATCGGAGGGGGACATGCGCCAGCAGAGGGGACGGGCGGTGCCGGTGAACGGCCGGTCCGTCTACGTGGAGGAGTCCGGCACCGGACCGGACCACGTGGTGTTCGAAGCGGGCGGGGGAATGGGCCGTACCTGCTGGGATTCGGTGCGGCCGCTGCTGCTGGACCGGGCGCGCCTCGTGGCGTACGACCGTGCCGGCTTCGGCCGCAGCGGCCGGACGGAGGCCGGGCTGAGCATCGACGACATGGCCGCGGACCTGGTCGCGATGGTCGAGGCGGTCGTGCCCGGCCGTTTCGTGCTGGTCGCGCACAGCATGGGCGGCCTGGTCGCGCGCCGCGCCGCGGAGGCGCTGGGGCCGCGGCTGCGCGGGCTGCTGCTGCTCGACCCGACGGCGGAGACCGCGCCCGTCTACGACACGTTCGATCGGACCGTCACCCAGGTGGACCGCAGCCTGGCCATGCTGCAGGCGCTCGTCCGGTTCCGCTGGTTCGCCCGCCTGACCAGCGGGAACGTCCGCCGGGTGTTCCCCGCGGACGCGTACGAGACCATGCTGGCCGAGGACTTCGTCCCGGCGGGCATCGCGCAGACGAGGAAGGAGATCAAGGCCGTGGCCGAGGCGATCCCGCGCTTCCGTGCCGCGCCGCCCGCCCCGCCCACGTGCCCGACCGTCCTGCGATCGGCTTCCCGGCCGCAGCCGGGCCGGGCGCGGCACCACGCCGGACTCGTCGAGCACCAGCGCCGCTGGGTCGAGGCGCTGCCCGACGGCCGGTTCGAGCGCGCGGACTCGGGCCACTTCATCCAGGCCGAGCAGCCGGGCGTCGTCGCCGACCGCGTGCGCGAGTTGCTCGACGCGTCCCGCCCCGACACCGGGACCGGCGAGGAGGCCCGGTGACGCACGAGCCCCGCGAAGCCACCCCGGCCCTGCGCGTCTCCGATGCCGACCGCGAGCGCGCCGCCGCCGTCCTGCGGGAGGCGACGGCCGACGGCCGGCTCGCCACCGGGGAGCTGGACGAGCGCCTGGACCTCGTCTACGGCGCGCGGACGACGGGTGAACTGGCCGACGCCGTCCGGGACCTCGGGTCGCCGGGCGGCAGGCCGACGGCGGCCGAGGACGTCGGCGTGCTGAGCGACTTCGCCCGTCGCGGTCCCTGGCTGGTGGGCGCCCGGTACCGCGCCACGGCGGTCGTCGCGACGGGCGTGGTCGACCTCCGGGAGGCCCGGTTCACCGGCCCGGAGACGACGATCCGCGTGCACGCGTGGATCGGCACGGTCCACGTCGTCGTCCCCGAGGGCGTCGAGGTGTGCGTCGAGGGCACCGGAGTCCTGGGCGGTTTCCACCAGGACCGCGCGACGACGCACCGCCCGGCCGCCCACCGGATCACCGTCACCGGCGTAGCCGTGTGCGGCAGCGTGTTCGTCGTGCGCGAGCTCCCGGCAGCCAAGGAGCGCCGCCTCCGGAAGCGCGAACGGAAGGGCCTCGGCGGATAGTCACGCCTCCGGGGCGGCGGCCAGGCGGCGGAGCAGGGTCAGCGTGTCCTCGCGGGGCACCGGCCGGAAGAACTCCGCGTCGACGGCCTCGACGGCGGCGATCGCGCGCGGGGCCAGCTCGGCGCCGCTGTCGGTGATGCGCAGGCGCTTGGCGCGGGTGTCGGCGGGGTCGACCTCGCGCTCGATCAGGCCCTTGGTTTCGAGGGCGCGCAGCACCTGGGAGGTCATCTTGACGTCGGTGCCGGCCTGGCGGGCGAGGGCGAGCTGGTTGGGGTGCTCGCCCTGGGAGTTGAGCCACCAGGTGCAGGCGAGCAGGACGAACTGGACGTGGGTGAGGCCGAGCGGGCCGAGCGCGGCGGCGATGTCGCGCTGCCAGCGCAGCGTGGCGTGCCAGAGCAGGAACCCGGGGCTGTCGCCGGGGCCGGGCGCCATCAGCCGCGCGCCAGGGCGACGAGGGCGGCCATGGTCGCGGGCCAGTCCGCGGTGACGGCCGGGCCGAGCTGCGGGCCCGTCAGGTCGACGGTGTCGCCGGTGATCTCCATCCGGTAGGTGACCCGGGTGCGCAGCCGCTCGCCGCGTTCCAGCCGGTGGGTGGTGCGCAGGACGAGGCCGTCGATCCTGGCCTCGTCGACGAAGAGTTCGCCGGCGGTGGCCTCGGCGATGCGCAGGTGGACGGGGTCCTGCCCGCAGGGGGTCATGAGGATGCCGGTGCCGGCCTCGAACGGGCCGTCGATCCGGACGCTCACGAGGTCGGCGTTCCACGCCCCCCAGTGGTCGACGTCGGCCCACAGGCGCCAGACGGCCTCGGGGGTGGCGTCGGTCTCGACGCTGTGCTCGTACGTCCACATGGGGCGCCTCCGGAAGGGGAAGAGGTAATCCGTCCGTAGATTATCTGCGCGCAGGCTATGAGTCCAGGCCGCCCCTCCGCGCCGTGACCCCCCGCGGCGGCGCCGGCGCGCCCGGCCGCGACGCCCACAGCGCCGCCCACCGCGACGCCCACCGCGGCGGGCAAGCCGTCGCGCTGACGGCCGCCTGAGGCGGAACCGTCAGTCGAGGACCGGGTCCAGTCCGAGGGCCCGGTCCTGCTCGGCCTCCGCCTCACGGCGCAGCAGGCGGTACCACATGAAGACCACGAAGCCCGCGAAGACGAACCACTCCAGGGTGTAGCCCAGGTTCTGGAACGCGCGGAGCGTCAGCCCGTCGCCGCCCTGCGGCTGGACCGTCGGCACCTCGGTCAGCCCGGCCGGAGCGGTGTCGGCGGCGACCCAGCCGTCGTACCAGCCGTCGTACGACAGCACGTTGAGCAGCGCCGCCCGGTTGATCGTGCCGAGCTGGCCGGCCGGCAGACCGCCCGCGACGGCGCCGTTGCTGCCGATCGCCTCGCCGGCCTGGAGCCGGCCGGTGACGGTCACCTCCCCGCCGGGCGGCGGTGCCGCCGCGGACGACGCGTCGGAGGGCGTCCCGGGGGCCCAGCCGCGCACGACGGCGACGGCGTGGCCGTCGGCGGTGCGGAGCGGGGTGAGCACGTAGTAGCCCTGCTTGCCGTCCACCGTGCGGTTGGGCACGAGGAGTTGGTGCGCGCTGTCGTAACTGCCGCTCACCGTGACGGGCTTGCCGACGGTGTCCGTGGTGACCTGCGGGCTGGCCGGGGTCAGCAGGGCGTCGATCGGCCTGGTCTCACTCGTGGCGGCGAGCGCCTGGCCGGCCGCCTTGTGCGAGGAGAACCGGTCCTCGAACCGGCCGAGCTGCCAGGAGCCCAGCCAGAGGCACACCGCGATGGCCACCAGGGCCAGCACGGTGCCGCCGAGCCAGCGCGGAGTGAGGAGGAACCGGTACACACCCCCCACGGTAACCACTCTTCACACGCCGTCCGACCACAGGGGGCCCGACACCGCTGCGGGACACCGGGCGCCGGACCGCTCCCGGCCCCGCTCCCGGTCTTCGGCTACCCGGCCGACGGCGTCCCCGACGGCTGCGACGCCGGCCCGCCCACCGCCTGCAGGCCGCCGCGGTACACCGTCCCCGCGCACGCCCCCGGCAGGAGGACGGCGGCGGCCGACGGGCTGCCCGGCGCCGGGGTGTGCGCGATGGTGGCGGACGGCGGGTTGGAGACGGTCGGGTTCGGGGTCGGGCTGCCCGTGGGAGTGGGCGCAGTGGTCGGGCCCGTGCTGGGCGACGGGCTCGCCTGCGGGTTCGACGAGGGCGCGGCCGACGCGCCGGACGCGGGGGCGCCGGAGGCCGCGGGCGCCTGGGTGGTGAGCGAGATCGGACCGGGACCGGTCGCGCCGGTCGGCGCCGCCGTGGCGCCGCCCTGGCCGGTCGTCGGGCAGACCGGGTCGGGGATCCAGGCGAACGGCACCCGGTAGCCGGCCTGCGGGGCGAGCAGCGGCGGGTCCGTGTCGGCGGGCGGCAGGCCGGTGGCCGGGTCGCCCGCGGTGTGGTCGGTCACCCGGATCCGGCTGCGGTCCGTCCCGGTGACCCCCGTCACGGAGACCGCGCCCGGCCCGCCGAGCCGGCAGGCGTGCCCGGAGACGTTGGTCACGGCGAACCACCCGTAGATCCGCCCGGCGGCGTCGGCGGGCCCGGCCTGGCCCGAGCCCTGGCCGAGGTCGCCGCGGGTGCAGAGCGGGACGATCGGGCCGTCGCCGCTGCTGGTGGCCGCGGCGGGGGCGGTCGTCCCGGCGTCGGCGCGGGCGCTGCTCGCGCCGGGGCTGGGCGAACTGCTCGCGGTGCCGGACGGCTGTCCGACGGTGCCGGGGGCCGGGCCGGGGTGCGGGGACGCGCCGAACGGGCCGGAGCCGTCGGCCGTCGTCCCGGCGGGGACGCCGGTGGCGGGGCCGTCGGCGTGCGGCGAGCCGGGGCCGCCGGAGAGGCCGAGGTGGTCGGCGGTGTGCAGGGCGGGCAGGGCGATCGCGACGGCGGCGGCCAGCGCGAGGGCCCCGGTCAGGGCGCCGCGGCGGGCGGCCCGGCGGCGGGGCACGGCGGTGCGGATGCGGGGCAGGCCGCCGGGGCCGGGCTGGATGCCGGCGACCGCCCGGTGCATCAGGTCACGGACGGCCAGTTCGTCGGTCGTGAGGTCCGCGGTCGGGTCCGTCGAGAGATCGGTCGTGAGGTCCGCGGTCAGGTCCGCCGCGGGATCGGCGGTGAGGTCCACGGTCAGGTCCGCCGAGAGATCGGCGGTGAGGTCCGCGGTCGGGTCCGCCGGGAGACCGGGGGTGGGGTCCGACGCGACGTCCGCCGCGGGATCCGGAGTGAGCCCCCCGCCGTGGGCCTTTCCCGCGCCGTCACCCATGGCCGGCCTCCATCTGCGTGCGCAGGGCGGCGAGTCCGCGCGAGCCGTACGCCTTCACCGATCCGAGCGAGATGCCCAGGGTCTCGGCGACCTGCGCCTCCGTCATGTCCACGAAGTAACGCAGCACCAGAACCTCCCGCTGACGGCGTTGCAGGCCTCGGAGCGCGGCTTTCAACTGGTCACGCTCCAGCGCATCGTAGGCGCCTTCTTCTGCACTGGCCATGTCAGGCATCGGTTTCGGCAGCAGCCGCAGGCCGAGGATCCGGCGGCGCAGCGTGGAGCGGGACAGGTTGACGACCGTCTGCCGCAGGTAGGCCAGGGTCTTCTCGGGCTCGCGCACCCGGCGCCGGGCGGCGTGCACCCGGATGAACGCCTCCTGGACGACGTCCTCGCAGGTCGAGAGGTCGTCGAGGAGCAGCGCGGCGAGCCGCAGCAGGGAGCGGTAGTGGGCCTGGTAGGTCTCGGTGAGCAGGTCCTCGCTGGTACCGGCGTCGGCACCGGCGCCGGAGTCCGCCGTACCGGGTGCGACCGCGGTCATCTGGCTTTCTTCCGGCCTACTCGCAGGCCAATGGGCGCGCGGCGGGAAGGTCACCGCGGCACTCGCCGAGATGCCCGCCCCTGCCCCCACCATCACGTTCGCCACGCCCGTTGGACACTCGATCCCCTGTCATGGTTGCCCAGCCCGGGGGACATTCTTCCGCATCCGCGGAAGTGGCCTCCAGGGAATTCGAGAGGGTTTCCGGACAGATTGTGGGGAGGACGATCCCATATCGGACGGTCCCGCCTCACATCGGACACACGGATCGGGCACACGGATCGGGCCGGACCGGCCGTCAGGACGCCCGCTCCTGGGGCCGCAACCGCCCCCGGAGGGTCGTACCGGCCGGGTCGGCTACGCAGGTCGGCCACGCGGGCCGACCACGCGGGCCGACCACGCGGGCCGACCACGCAGGTCGGCTACGCGGGCCAGAGCTCGCCCGCCACGAGCTCGGCGATCTGGAGCAGGTTGAGCGCCGCCCCCTTGCGCAGGTTGTCGCCGCACAGGAAGAGGTCCAGCGCGGCCGGCTGGTCGAGCGCGCGGCGCACCCGTCCGACCCACACCGGGTCCGTCCCGACCACGTCGTTCGGCGTCGGAAACTCCCCCGCCGCCGGGTCGTCGTAGAGGACGACGCCGGGCGCCCCGCGGAGGATCTCCTGCGCGTGCTCCTGCGTCACCTCCCGCTCGAACAGCGCGTGGACGGCGAGCGCGTGGGTCCGGACGACGGGGATGCGCACGCAGGTCGCGGAGACCCGCAGGGCGGGCAGGTTGAGGATCTTGCGCGACTCGTCGCGGATCCCGACCTCCTCGGAGGACCAGCCGCCGTCCCGCAGACTGCCCGTCCAGGGCACCGCGTTGAACGCGAGCGGAGCGGCGAACGGCCCGTGGTCGGCGATCACCGCGCGCAGGTCGCCGGTCTGCCGGCCGATCTCCTGGCGGCCGGCGTCGAGACCGCCGACGAGCGCGGTCTGCTCGCGCAGGGCGGCCTCGCCGTCGCGGCCCTCGCCGGAGGCGGCCTGGTAGGAGGCGACGACGAGTTCGACGAGCCCGTACTCGGCGTGCAGCGCCCCGATGGCCGCGATCATCGCGAGGGTGGTGCTGGCGGGGCTGGCGACGATGCCGCGCGGGCGGATCCGCAGCGCGGCGGCGTTCACCTCGGGGACGACCAGCGGGACCTCGTCGGCGGTGCGGAACGCGGCGGAGTCGTCGACCACGACGACGCCCTTGGCGGCGGCGATCGGCGCCCAGCGGGCGGATACCTCGTCGGGCACGGCGAACACCGCCACGTCGATCCCGTCGAAGGCCTCCTCCGTCAGCGCGACGACCTCGACGGACTCCCCGCGCACGACCGGCTTGCGGCCGGCCGAGCGCGGGGAGGCGACGAGTCGTACCTCGCCCCAGACGTCCTGACGGAGCGAGAGCAGGCCGAGCAGCACCTCGCCGACCGCGCCGGTGGCGCCGACGACGGCGAGGTTCGGCCGCCGGGTCATCGCCCGGTGCTCCCGCTCGGCTCCCGGCTCATCGCCCGGTGCCTCCGTAGACGACGGCCTCGTCCGTGTCGCTGTCCAGCCCGAAGGCGCTGTGCACGGCGCGGACGGCCTCCGGCACGTCGTCGGCGCGGGTCACGACCGAGATGCGGATCTCCGAGGTGGAGATCAGCTCGATGTTGACGCCCGCGGCGGACAGCGCCTCGAAGAACGTCGCGGTGACGCCCGGGTTGGAGCGCATGCCCGCGCCGACCAGGGAGATCTTGCCGATCGCGTCGTCGTAGCGCAGCGACTCGAAGCCGATGCCCTCCTTGACCCGGCCGAGCGCGTCGATGGCCTTCTGGCCCTCGGTCTTGGGCAGGGTGAAGGAGATGTCGGTCAGCCCGGTCGACGCGGCGGAGACGTTCTGCACCACCATGTCGATGTTGACCTCGGCGTCCGCGATGGCGCGGAAGATGCGCGCGGCCTCGCCCGGCTTGTCGGGCACGCCGACGACCGTGACCTTGGCCTCGGAAGTGTCGTGGGCGACTCCGGAGATGATGGCCTGCTCCATCTCGCCCCCTTCGGGCTTGTTCGGGTTGTCGTTGCTGACGATCGTCCCGGGGAGACCCGAGAAGGACGAGCGTACGTGAATCGGGATGTTGTAGCGCCGGGCGTACTCCACGCAGCGGTCGAGCAGCACCTTGGAACCGGACGAGGCCAGCTCCAGCATGTCCTCGTACGCGATCCAGTCGATCTTGCGGGCCTTCTTCACGACGCGCGGGTCGGCGGTGAACACGCCGTCCACATCGGTGTAGATCTCGCAGACCTCGGCCTTGAGCGCGGCGGCGAGCGCGACCGCGGTGGTGTCCGAACCGCCCCGGCCCAGCGTGGTGATGTCCTTGCTGGACTGCGAAACGCCCTGGAAGCCGGCCACGATCGCGATGTTGCCCTCGTCGAGGGCGGTGCGGATGCGACCCGGCGTCACGTCGATGATGCGTGCCTTGTTGTGGACGGAGTCCGTGATGACACCGGCCTGGCTGCCCGTGAAGGACTGGGCCTCGTGCCCCAGGGATTTGATCGCCATGGCCAGCAGGGCCATGGAGATGCGCTCTCCAGCGGTCAGCAGCATGTCGAACTCGCGGCCGGCGGGGAGAGGTGACACCTGCTCCGCGAGTTCGATGAGCTCGTCCGTCGTGTCGCCCATCGCGGACACCACGACGACGACCTCATGGCCGGCCTTCTTGGCGTCAACGATTCGACGGGCCACGCGCTTGATGCCCTCGGCATCCGCAACGGATGAGCCGCCGTACTTCTGCACGACAAGGCCCACGTGCGCTCCTCGACTTGTGTCGTTTCCGGGGGCGGGTGGGCCCCCGCACCCCCGGGGAAGGGGGATCTGCGGTCCGCGTCAGTCTACCGAGCAGGGGTGCCGCGACCGGTGCCATCCATATGATGAGACGCACGTTTCAGCACGTGGGCAGTGGTGCGGGGCGGGCACCGGCAGGTCTGCGGGCCATCCGGCGCGGCCCCGAAGATTCGCCGGACGAACGGACGGCGGCACGGCCGGATTTCTTTCCGGGGCCGGGCGGTGAGGCCTTCGTCACACTCGCGGGCCGATGCCGACCCCGGCCCCACCTGCCGCCCCGGAGCTGCTCCTGACGCCGCTGCCAGCGCTGCTCCTAGCGTCCGAGGCCGAGCTCGGCCGCCATGAGGTCGCCGGCCTGCTGCTCCAGCTGCTCGTCGGTGAGCCCGTCGTCGTCCGTGTCGGCGCCGTCCGGCACCGCACCGATCGGGCTGTCCAGCCGGACGTGGGCGATCAGCGACTGCAGCGCCCGCAGCACCGCCGAGCAGGTCGTGCCCCAGTTGGAGAGGTACGAGAACTGCCACCACCACAGCGCCTCGCTGACCCGGCCCTCGCGGTAGTGCGTCAGCCCGTGCTGGAGCTCGCCGACCACACCGGCCAGGTCGTCCGAGATCCGGAACGCGTTCGGCTTCTCCGGCGGACCGTACGGGTCGAAGACCTCGTGGTAGACGTCGATCGGCGCGAGCAGCGCCGCCAGCCGCTCGCGCAGCAGCTCGCCGTCCGGCTCCGGCCCCGCGTCCGGCTCGAAGCGGTCGTCCGGGACGACGTCCTCGATCGCGCCCAGCCGGCCGCCGGCCAGCAGCAGCTGCGAGACCTCCAGGAGGAGCAGGGAGACGGCACTGCCCGGCTCGTCGCCCTTGGCGACCTCGGTGACGGCGAGCACGAAGCTCTCCACCGAATCCGCGATCTGCACCGCGAAGTCGTCCGGCTCCGAACCGTGTCCGTGGGTGTGCGGGGCGTGGTTCCGCCGGTCCCCGTGCGGGTCGCCGTGCGGCTGCCCGTGCGCCTCGCCGTGGGACGGCTGGTGGGGGGCGTGGGGCTGCTGGTTGATCGTCCGGTCAGACATCGAGCAGTCGTCTCCCTTCGAAGGCGCGGCCGAGGGTGACCTCGTCCGCGTACTCCAGATCCCCGCCGACGGGCAGACCGCTCGCCAGACGGGTCACCTTCAGGCCCATCGGCTTGCACAGCCGGGCCAGGTAGGTGGCGGTCGCCTCCCCCTCCAGGTTGGGGTCGGTGGCCAGGATCAGCTCGGTGACCGTGCCGTCCGCGAGGCGCGACAGCAGCTCGCGGATCCGCAGGTCGTCCGGGCCGACGCCCTCGATGGGGCTGATCGCGCCGCCCAGCACGTGGTAGCGGCCGCGGAACTCGCGGGTGCGCTCGATGGCGACGACGTCCTTGGGCTCCTCCACCACGCAGATGACGGCCAGGTCGCGGCGCGGGTCCAGGCAGACCCGGCACTGCTCGGCCTCCGCGACGTTCCCGCAGACCGCGCAGAAGCGGACCTTGTCCTTGACCTCCAGCAGCGCGTGCGCGAGGCGGCGGACGTCCACCGGGTCGGCCTGCAGGACGTGGAAGGCGATCCGCTGCGCGCTCTTGGGCCCGACGCCGGGCAGCCTGCCCAGTTCGTCGATCAGGTCCTGAACCACGCCCTCGTACAACGTCGCGCCTTCCCTCGGGTGGTCGGTGGTGCTCCGGCCGGTGCTCGGTCGATGCTCCGGCCGGTGCTCGGTCGGTGGTCCGGCCGGTGGTCGGTCGGTGGTGCTCCGGTGCCATCATCCAACGAATCGGGCGCCGGACACACCGCCCGACGCCCGACTCCCACATAAATCACACGGACCTACCGGCCGGACTCCCACAGTGACCGCCCGGTCCGGAGCCCGCCCGGTACCGCCTAGAACGGCAGACCGGGCATGCCGCCACCCAGGCCCTGGGTCAGCGGGCCCATGCGCTCGGCCTGCATCTTCTGCGCGGCCTGGTTCGCATCCCGGACCGCCGCCAGGACCAGGTCGGCCAGGGTCTCGGTGTCCTCCGGGTCGACGGCCGCCGGGGCGATGGTCAGCGCCACCAGCTCACCGGCACCCGTCACCGTGGCCTCGACCAGACCGCCGCCGGCCGAACCGTTCACCTTCGCCTCGGCCAGCTCCTGCTGCGCCTTGGCGAGGTCCTGCTGCATCTTCTGCGCCTGCTTCAGCAGCTGCTGCATGTTGGGCTGGCCTCCACCGGGGAACACGGCTCACTCCTTGCTGTCGCACCTGTGCACGGGCTCGCGCGGCTCGTCCGCCGTCGTCCACGGCGTGGTCCTCGCTCGTCACCCGTCGTCGTCTCCGCCGAGCCTACGTGCTGCTCAGTTGCCGCGGTGGTGGATCTCCTCCAGGACCGTGGCACCCAGTTCGCGGATGATCAGGTCCTGGCCGGAGAAGGCCTCCTCGTTGAGGTCCGGGTCGTCCTCCTCCGGGATGTCGTCCTCCGGGGCCACGTGCGGCGCCGGGGGCCCGGCGGCGGGCGGCAGGCTCTGGACGGGCGCCGCCTGGACCGGCGCCGGGGCCGGAACCCGGGCCTGCGCCTGGGGCTGCGGCCGGACGGGCGCCGGCGCCGGGGCGGCGGGCTGCACCGGGGGCGCGGCCGCGGCCGGACGCGCCGGGGCGCCCCAGCCGCTGGTGGTGGCGCCCGGGGCGGGGGCCCCGCCGCCGAAGCCGCCACCGGTGCCGCCACCGGCTCCCCCGCCCGCTCCGCCGGACGGGTCGACGATGCACTCGATCCGCCAGTCCACGCCCAGCGCGTCGCCGAGCGCCTGGCGCAGGACGTCGTCGCTGTTGCTGCCGACGAAGCTGTCGCGGGCGCCCGCGTTGACGAACGACACCTGGAGCACGCTGCCGTCGAAACCGGCCACCTGGCCGTTCTGGCTGAGCAGGATCCAGGTGAAGCGGCGGCGGTTCTTCACCGCCTCCAGGATCTGCGGCCACAGCTGCCGGACCTGCGCGGCGCCCTGCTGGGCGGCGCCGGACGGCTGCGCGGCGGCCGGCGGCTGCGCGACGGGTGCGGGCGCGGGCACGGGGGCGGGCGGGGCCGCCTGGGGCTCGGGCTGCGCCGCCACGGGCGCGGCCGGGGCCCTGTCTCTTATACACAACTCCCAGCCCACCAGACCAAACAACAA
>NZ_JBHWGV010000109.1:0-30549 GCF_042732955.1 Kitasatospora sp. NPDC059747
GCGCCCCCGCCGCCCGCTCCCGCCCGGCGCCCCCGCCGCCCGCTCCCGCCCGGCAGCTCCGTCGGCAGCGCCCGCCGGACGGAGCGGGAGACGGAGCGGGGGACAGGGCGGGAAGCGGACACTCCGCTTGCACCCGTTCGGGGTGCGGGGGAGGATCTTCTGTGCTTGTAGTCTCATCTGTCACAGCAGTGGCCTGTGGTCGCTGCTGCCCCAGAACCGGAGTGAAGGAGTCACAGGCATGCGGCGACCGAGCTGGGTACCGGAAGGCACGGACCTGGACAAACCGAACGCCGCACGGGTCTACGACTACTACCTCGGGGGATCGCACAACTTCGAGGTGGACCGGGAGATGGCCCGCAAGGCGCTCGCCCTGTGGCCGGAGCTGCCCCAGATCATGCGCTCCAACCGGGCCTTCCTGCGCCGCGCCGTGACGCTGCTCGCCGAGCGCGGCATCTCCCGCTTCCTGGACATCGGCTCCGGCATCCCGACCTTCGGCGCCGTGCACGAGATCGCCCGCGCGATCCGCCCCGAGGCGCAGGTGGTGTACGTCGACCGCGACCCGGTGGCCGTCGCGCACAGCCGGCTGCTGCTGGCGGACGATCCGGGGTGCGCCGTCGTGCAGGCCGACCTGCGTGACGCGGACCTGCTGGCCCACCCCGAGGTGGCCGGGCTGCTGGCGGCCGGCGAGCCGGTGGGCGTCCTGCTGGTGGCCGTCGCGCACTTCGTCAGCGACGACGAGGACCCGTGGAAGCTGATCGCGACGATCCGCGACGCGCTTGCGCCCGGCAGCGCGCTGGTCCTCTCGCACGCCTCCTCGGAGGGCCGCCCCGACCAGGCGGAGGACCACCAGAACCTGTACCGGATGACGCCGACCCCCCTGACCATGCGCACCCGCGCGCAGGTCACCGCGATGTTCGAGGGCTTCGAGCTCGTGGAGCCGGGCGTGGTCTACCTGCCGCAGTGGCGGCCGGACCAGCCGGAGTCGGTCGGCGAACACCCCGAGCGGATGAGCGGGGTGGCGGGCGTGGGGTTCCGTCCTTGAGCGGACGAAGCGGACGCAGCGGGCCCGGTGGGCTCAGCGGCCGCACCAGACGCAGCGGCCGCATCGGATGCAGCGGACGCATCCGGCCCGGCGGCCGCACCAGACGCAGCGGCCGCACCGGACGCGGCGGGCGACCGGTCGGCGGAGGCGGAACCGCGACCGCCGGGGCGGCGGTCGCATGAGCAGGACCCCGGCCCCCGGCAGCGCGGAGCGGTTCCACGAGGAGTGGGCCCGGCTGCTCTCCGGCGACCACGGTGCCGTCGTCCACCCCGGCCTGCTCGGCCGCCTGGTGGCCCGCACCGCCGCGCTGCTGCACCGCGCCCAGCAGGACGAGCCGTTCGAGCCGCACCTGGCCGCCCAGGCCGGCGCGGAGCTGGTCGACGCGCACTTCACCGACCCGGTCGTGCTCGCCCGCGCGGTGGAGCTGCTGCACGCCCAGCCGGTCGGTGACGACCGCGGCCCCGCCCTGACCGGCGCCTTCGCCGCGGGCTGGGCGGCCGCCCTGCGCGAGCGCACCCTGCGTGAGCAGGAGGCGATCCGGGCCGCCGCCGACCTCGCCCGCAAGGAGGCCGAGCGGGCGTTGCGCGCCTCCGAGGCCCGCTTCCGCGCCCTGTTCGAGAGCGCCGCGATCGGCATCGGCATCGGCGACACGGACGGCAACATCCTGGCCGTGAACAAGGCCCTGCAGGACCTGTTCGGCGCCGGGCCCGAGGACATGATCGGCCGCCGGGTCGGCGACCTCGTCCACCCCGAGGACACCCCCGGCGTGTGGGAGGCGTACGAGGACCTGATCAGCGGCAAGCGGGACTACTTCCAGTTCGACAAGCCGTACTACCGGCAGGACAGCGAGGTCATCTGGACCCACCTCACCGTCTCGCTGATCCGCGACGACGACGGCCGGCCGCAGTACCAGGTCGCGATGCTGGAGGACGTCACCGACCGCTACCGCCTCCAGGAGCGGCTGCGCCACCAGGCCACCCACGACCCGCTCACCGGACTGCCCAACCGGGCGGCCTTCTTCGAGCGGCTGGAGAAGCTGTTCGAGGAGCCGGAGCCGGGCGCCCGCTTCGGCCTGTGCTACGTCGACCTCGACGGCTTCAAGATCGTCAACGACAGCCTCGGCCACGACACCGGCGACCAGCTGCTCTCCGCCGTCGCCGCCCGCCTGAAGGCCGCGCTCTCCCCCCTCGGCCACCTGGTCGCCCGGCTCGGCGGCGACGAGTTCGTCGTCCTGCTGGAGAAGTGCCGGGGCGAGCAGGAGGCGATCGCCGCGGCGAAGACCGTCCTCAAGGCGCTGGCCGGGCCCGTGCTGATCGGCGATCACAAGCTCGCCGTGGGCGCGAGCGTCGGCGTGCTGGAGCGGCGCGTGTCCACGACCACCCCGGGCGCCGCCGTCCGGGCCGCCGACCTGACGCTCTACCGGGCCAAGGAGGCCGGCCGGGGGCGCTGGACGCTGTTCGACCCGAAGGAGAACGCCCGCGCGGTCAGCCGGTACGCGGTGTCCGTGCGGATGCCGGCCGCCCTCGACCGCGGCGAGTTCTTCATCGACTACCAGCCGCTCTACGCGCTCGGCGACGGCCGGCTCGCCGCCGTGGAGGCGCTGGTGCGCTGGCGCCACCCGCAGCTGGGCGTGCTCGGCCCGGACGAGTTCGTCACCACCGCCGAGGAGACCGGGCTGATCATGCCGCTCGGCCGCTGGGTGCTGGAGCAGGCCTGCGGCCAGGCCGCCGAGTGGATCAAGCGGTTCGGCGACGCCGCGCCCCAGCTCAACGTCAACCTGGCGGTGCGTCAGGCGCGCAGCGCGGCGCTGGTCACCGACCTCGGCCGGATCCTGGACGGCACCGGCCTGGACCCGGCCCGGCTCCAGCTGGAGATCACCGAGTCCACCGTGGTCGGGCCCGAGGACGAGGCGCTGCGCACCCTGCACGGCCTGGTGGACCTCGGGGTGTCGCTGGCGGTGGACGACTTCGGCACCGGCTGGTCCAACCTCGCCTACCTGCGCGACCTGCCGGTCTCCGGACTGAAGATCGCCGGGTCCTTCGTGGGGGACCTGCACGATCCCGGCAAGGACGAGTCGACCGGGTGGCGCATCGTCAGCGGGCTGGTGTCGATGGCGCACGCGCTGGGGCTGAACGTCACCGCCGAGGGCGTGGAGACCCGCAGGGACGCCGAGCGGCTGCGCACCATCGGCTGCGACTGGGCGCAGGGCTGGCACTTCGGGCGCCCGGTGCGGCCGGCCGAGATCGCCCGCCGGATCGCGGAGGAGCCGCAGGGCCGTCCGATCGGGGAGCGCTGACGTCCGGAGTGCTGAGGTCCAGGGAGCTGACGTCCGGAGTGCTGAGGTCCAGGGAGCTGACGTCCGGAGCGCTGAGGTCCGGGGAGCTGACGGCAGAGGCGGGTGACGATCGGGAGCGGTGACTCGGCGTCACCACGGGTCATGGGAAGTTACGTCAAAAATCGGACAAAAGCCCTTGACGTCACCGTGCGTGCGGACGGACGATGAGTCATTGGCTCAGTCGGCGTCTTGCGGGACGCGGCAGGCCGGTTCTTCCGACGGCGCCCTCGGCGCCGTGCGAGAGCCCGGAGCGGTGCGCACCCCACCTTCGGCCGCCCCAGGCGCTCTCGACAGTTCAGGCGGTCCCCGCGGGGCCACCTCCCCAGGCTGCGCGTGCGCGTATCCGTCCGCGCCCCGGGCCTGTTCGCCACATCTCCAAGGGCAGTGCCGCGCCGCTCCCCGGTGTCGCCGGCCGCCCCCGCCTCCGTTCGTTCGAGAGGCCCTCCATGAGCACCACCCTGCCCCCCACCGCCGTCCCGTACCCGTACGCAGGACGGCCCTCCGGCGCTCCGCCGGACCGGCACCCGCACCGGCGCGCCAGCGACCGGGTCCTCGACCACCGTCCGATGCGCCGGGCCGGCGACCGCGTCGCCACCACCCACACGGTCAGCCTCGTCATCCCCGCCCAGAACGAGGCCCGCAACATCGCCTGGGTCTTCGAGCAGATCCCGCGCTGCGTCGACGAGGTCATCCTGGTCGACGGCGCCTCCAGCGACGCCACCGTGCCGATGGCCAGGCAGTGCCTGCCGGCCGTCCGCAGCGTCCAGCAGAGCGCGCCGGGCAAGGGCAACGCGCTGCGCACCGGGTTCGCCGCCGCCACCGGCGAGTACATCGTCATGATGGACGCCGACGGCTCCATGTGGCCCGGCGAGATCCCGCACTACCTGCACTTCCTCGACCACGGCTACGACTTCGTCAAGGGCTCGCGTTGCATCGCCGGCGGCGGCTCGCTGGACTTCACCCGGGTCCGCTCGCTCGGCAACCGCTTCCTCCTCGCCGTCGTCAACCGCCTCTACGAGGCGAGCCTCACCGACCTGTGCTACGGCTACTGCGCCTTCCGCCGCTCCTTCCTGGACGCCCTCGACCTGTGCTCCACCGGCTTCGAGATCGAGGCCGAGATGATCGCGCACGCGCTGCGTTCCGGGCTGCGGATCGCCGAGGTGCCGAGCCTGGAACTCCCCCGCCGCAGCGGTCACTCGCACCTGCATGCCGTCTCCGACGGCCGCCGGGTCCTGAGGACCCTGATCGCCGAGCGTCCCGGCGCCCGGTCCCAGGTGGCCGCCCCCCTGGGGGAGCGCTGATGGAGGGCACCGACCGGCGCACCGAGGCCGCCTGCCCGCGCCCTGCCGCCCGCGACTCGCTCCACACCCCCGTCCGCGTCGTCGAGCCGGAACCGGACGAGCCGGGGGCGTCGCGCGCACCCGGCGGTCGCGGCGCCGCCGACCCGGCCGGCCGCGTGTCGGCGTTGGTGCGGCTGCACGGACACCGGCCCGGCCTGGCCACGGCCACCGGTACGGCGGGCGGCCCCGCCGCGCCGCACCGGGCGCTGGTCGACGCCTCCCTCCGGGAACCACGCGTTCCCGCTCCGTCCACCGCGACACCCGCGGCGCGTCCCGGTCGGGCCGGACGCGCCCGGGTGCCTGCGGGCCCGCGGACGGACGACCCGGTCGACACGGACGGCGCCGACACGGACGACGTCGACACGAACGACGTCGACACCAACGACAAGGACCACACCGGCCGCAGGCCGATCCGAGGCGCCGGGGGTCCGGCGGCGCCACTGCGGGCGGACGCCCGGAGCGCGGCCCGGTCGGGGTCGCCGCGCCCCGGGTGCCCGCCCGCCCACCGGGCAGGTCCGCGCTGACGCGGACCTTTCCCGAACCTGCCCAGCCCCGGCGGCACCGCGAGGAGGAACGATGCGCGGCACCAGGTGGCCCGGCGCCACGACGACAGGCGCCACCACGGCAGATGCCACGACCTGTGGCACCACGGCACGCGAAGGCGACCGCTCCGGGACCGCCCCCGGGGCGAGGACCGGCGTGGTGCTGTGCCGGCCCGGCCACGTGCTCGACCTCGAACTCGGCCTCGAACCCGACGCTGAACCCGACGCTGAACCCGACGCCGAACCCGACCGTATACCGGGCCTCGAAGCCGACACCGGACCCGACTCCGGCCCCGCGGCGGACTCCGGCTCGGCCCGCCTCCGGACGCCCGACGGCAAGGACGCCACCGGGGCCTCCGGCCGGGCCCTGGCCCTGGTCAGGCTGCACGGCCACCCGCTCGGCCTGGTCGGCGCGACCGCCGACGCCCCCGGCGCACTGCTCCCGGCCCTCACCGAGGCCGCCCGCCGGGAACTCGCCGTCCCGATCGGCCGCCACCTCGCGGCCGACCGGACGCGGCCCGCGAACGGCCACGGCCCCCGCGCCCCCCGAACGTCCGCCCGCGTCCTCCATCCATGCCTCGCGGCCCGGGCGGACACCCTCCTCGACGCACCGCTGATCAGCGTGGTCGTGTGCACGCACGACCGCGCCGGGATGCTGCGGGACTGCCTGGACTCCGTCCTGCGCGTGGACTACCCGCGGTTCGAGGTCGTCGTGGTGGACAACGCGCCGCACAGCGAGGCCGCCGCCCGCCTGGTCCGCGAGCGCTACCAGGGCCGGGTCCGCTACCTGCGCGAGCCGATCGCCGGCCTGGCCCGGGCGCGCAACCGCGGACTGGCCGTCGCCGCGGGGCAGTTGATCGCCTACGTCGACGACGACATCGTCGTCGACCGGGCCTGGCTGGCCGCGATCGCCGAGGCCTTCGCCGGCTCCCGGCGGACCGGCTGCGTGACCGGGCTGATCCTGCCCGTCGAACTGGTCACCGACGCCCAGGCCGCCGTCGTCCGCCACGCGGACTTCGACAAGGGTTTCGCCCGCCGGCGGTGGTCCCTCGCCGACCCGCCGCCGGACCCCCTCTTCCCGTTCACCGCGGGGCGCTTCGGCTCCGGCGGCAACATGGCCATCCGGGCCGACCTGCTGCGCGCCCTCGGCGGCTTCGACCTGGCCACCGGCCCCGGCACCCCGGCCAGGGGCGGCGAGGACCTGCTCGCCTTCTTCCGGGTGCTGGCCGCCGGGCGCGAACTCGTCTACCAGCCCGACGCCGTGGTCTGGCACCGCCACCGCCGCACGGAGGAGGCGCTCGCCGTCCAGGCCTTCGGGTACGGCAGCGGCCTCGGCGCCTACCTGACCGCCGCCGCCCTCCACGAGCCGCGGCTCCTGCCCGCCCTGCTGCGCCGCCTGCCGCGCGGCGTCGCCCTCGCCCTCGGCCGGGCCCGCGCCCGGCCGGCCGCGGACGAGGCCTGGTCGTGGCGGCTCTCCCGGCTGGAGCTCCAGGGCCTGCTGTACGGGCCGCTCGGCTACCTGGCCGCCGTGCACCGGGCCTACCGCGACAACCGGAGGGGCTGACGGGCACCATGGCCGACACCTCCCGCCGGACCGCCGCGAGCACGGACGCGCAAGCGCAAGCGCAAGCGCAAGCGCAAGCGCAAGCGGCCGCGGCCGCGGCCGCGGCCGCCGCGCCGAGCCTGTCCGTGGTGGTATGCGCCTACACCACCGAGCGCTGGGACGACCTCTGCGCCTGCCTCGCCTCGGTCGCCCGCCAGCACCGGCCCGCCGACGAGGTCGTCCTGGTCGTGGACCACTGCCCCGAGCTCGCCGCCCGCGCCGCCGAGGGCTTCCCGTCGGTCCGGGTCGTCACCAACGGCGAGCGCCGGGGCCTGTCCGGCGCGCGCAACAGCGGGGTGCGCGCGGCGCACGGCGAGATCGTGGCGTTCCTGGACGACGACGCCGCCGCCGAACCCGACTGGGCCGACCGCCTGCTGGCCGGCTACCGCGATCCGCGGGTGCTCGGCGTCGGCGGCCTGGTGCGGCCCTGGTGGGAGGCCGGGCGGCCGGCCTGGTTCCCGCCGGAGTTCGACTGGGTGGTCGGCTGCTCCTACCGCGGCCTGCCCGAACGCCCCTCCCCGGTACGGAACTTCATCGGCGCCAACATGTCCTTCCGGCGCTCCGAGGTGCTCGCGGCCGGCGGCTTCCGGACCGGCCTCGGCCGCGTCGGCAAGCGCCCGCTGGGCTGCGAGGAGACCGAGCTGTGCCTGCGCCTGGCCGCCCGCCGCCCGCACGGCCTGCTGCTGTACGAGCCGTCGGCGGCCGTGCGCCACCACGTGCCGGACACCAGGACGACCTGGCGCTACTTCCGGTCGCGCTGCTACTGCGAGGGCCTGTCCAAGGCCGCCGTGGCCGGCCGGACGGGCGCGGGTCCGGCCCTGTCCAGCGAACGCCGCTACCTGCGCTCCACCCTGCCCCGGGCCGCCCTCCGGGAGGTGCGGGCGGGCGGCGGCCGCGGGCTGCGCACGCTCGGCGCCCTGCTCGGGGGCGTCTCGGCCGCGTCGCTCGGGTACGCGGTCGGCTCGCTGCGCCGGCGCGTGCGCCCGCACGGCGACCGGCCCGTCCGCGGCGCCGCGCCGGGCGGGAGCCCGCCGTGAGCGCCGTCCCCGTGTTCCTGTACCACTCGGTCGCCGACGACCCGCCGTCCTGGATCGCGCCGTTCACCGTCTCCCCGCGGGCCTTCGCCGAGCAGCTCGACCGGATCGCCGACAGCGGTCTGACCGTCGTCCCGCTGCACCGGCTGGTCGCGGCCCTGCACGGCGGTCCCCGGCTGCCCCCGCACGCGGCCGTGCTGACCTTCGACGACGGTTTCGAGGACTTCTTCTGGACGGTGGCCCCGCAGCTCGCCGACCGCGGCCTGCCGGCCACCCTGTTCGTCACCACCGGGGCCGTCCACCCGCCCGGCGGCGCGCCGGAGGGCAGCCTGCTGCCGCCGGCGCCGATGCTGACGTGGCGTCAGATCGCCAACCTGGACGTCCTGGGCGGGGTCGAGATCGGCGGGCACAGCCGCACCCACGCCCAGCTGGACACCCTGTCGTGGGGTGCGCTGGACGCCGAGATCGGGTACTGCAAGCGGCAGTTGGAGGAGGTGCTCGGCCACGGGGTGGACTCCTTCGCCTACCCGCACGGCTACTCCAGCGCCGTGGTGCGCCGCCGGCTGCGCGAGTACGGGTGGTCCTCCGGGTGCGCGGTGCGCGACGCGTTCAGCTCGGCCGCGGACGATCCGCTGCGCATCGCCCGGCTGACCGTCCGGGCCGACACGGCGCCCGAGGTGTTCCACCGGTGGACCCTCGGGCAGGGCGCGCGGGTGGCGCCGTACCCCGAGTCCGTCCGCACCAGGGCCTGGCGCGGCTACCGCCGGCTGCGAGCGGGGCTCGGGCGCCCGGCCGGCGGTCCGGCCGGGGCCTGAGGGGAGCCGGCCGAGAGGGCCGGCGGGCTCAGTGCTGCCAGACCCGCACCCACTCCACCTGCATCTGCGCTGAGTCGACCGAGGCCGGCGGTTGGTCGGGGACGCCGACGGCGAGGCTGAGCAGCACCTCCATCGCCACGTCCGGGATGTCCGCCTTGTCGGTCATCCAGTACCTGGCCTGGCCGTCGACCAGCCAGGTGAGGGAGTCGGCCTCCCAGTCGAGCGCGAAGACGTGGTACCCGGCCGGGAAGTCCAGCGGCCCGTAGTGGCCGGCCGAGGACAGGTCGGCGCCCTTCGGGCCCGCCCAGTGCACGGACATCTGGACGTTCCGTGACGTTCCCAGGAACTCCGCCACGTCGATCTCGGGCGGGGTGACGCGGGTGACCGGCGACAGCCAGAACGCGGGGTAGACGCCCTGCTCGGCGGGGATGCGGACGGCGGCGGCGACGTAGCCCCGGGTGAAGGTGAAGCGCGGGGTGCCGTTCCAGCTGTCGCGTCCGGTGGAGACCATGCCCGAGGTCCACGGGTACGTCCGGCCGTCGGACCCGGGGGTCGTGGCGCGCTCGGCCCGCAGGGTGAGTGCGCCGCCGCCGACGGACACCTGGCCGGGCTGGTACCACTCGGACTCGCGGTTGCCCGCGTTGGTGCACCCGTTGTTGTTCCAGTCGTAGCAGGTCACCCAGCGCGACGAGTCGAGCGTGGACCCGCCGAACTCCTCCTTGAAGACGAGGTGCCAGGACCCGGGGGCGTCCGGCCGGGGGGCCTGGCCGGCGGAGCAGCCGGCGGTGGCGGCCAGCAGGACGAGCAGTCCGGCGCCGGCCGCCCGGCCGGCCCGCAGGGCGCGGCGGTGCCACGGATCGTGGTGGCGGGACGTGGTACGGAGCCTCATGCCGGTGGCCTCCCTTCGGACGGCCGGTCCGCGGTGGGCGCCGCCGCCCGCCTGCGGTGCCGGACGGCGGCCGGCACCAGGACCGTCAGCGAGGTGATCAGGGCGACCGCGCCGACGGCCCGCGCGGTGCTGATGGACCGCGTGAAGAAGAAGACCTCGGCGACGACCGTGTCGATCGCGACGCTGAACGCGACGGTGAGGACGACGGCTTCGAGCGGCTCCCGGCGGCGCCCGGCGCGCACCGGGTGGGTCAGGCGCAGCGCCGCCGCGCCGGGGCAGAGCAGCAGGAAGGAGGCCGCGACGACGGCGCGCAGCGGCAGCAGGGCCGCGGGCAGGGTCGTGGCGGCGAGGGCCACCCAGCCGGACACCGCGAGGACGGCCTCGGCGGGCGGCAGGCCCGCCGGGAGGCGGGTGAGGGCGCGGACCGGGAGGCGGGTCACGGCCGGCCTCCGTGCTGTTGCGGCCGGGGCTGCTGCGGCTGCTGCGGATGGGGCTGGATTTCGGGCGCGTTGTGGTCGACCAGCTCGTACACGACGGCGTCGGAGTTGCGGAACACCGGGGAGAACAGGTGCGAGCCGTCCACCGCCGCCTCCAGCCGGGGCACGGTGTCCGCGGGCAGCACGCCCGTGATGTAGCACTCGGCGGTCTGGGCGCGGTTGAGGACGAGGTACACCGGGCCGGGCGGGGCGGCCAGCGACACGGCCTGCTCCAGGCCCGCGAGCGGGTCCTTCACCAGGAGCCTGCGGTTCTCGAGCTGGTTCCAGGCGATCACCACCCGGTCGTGCTGGTCGTAGTCCTTGTCGATGTCCGGGACGTTGTTGGTGACCGTCACGACGAGCGAGCCGGCCGGCGCCGTCCGGTACAGGAACTCGGTCGCCGCGACCTCGCGGGAGGTGAAGGACTCCATCATCTCCTTGCCGTAGTAGCCGAACACCAGGCCGCCGAGGAAGGCCAGCAGGAGCGCGAACGAGGCGGCGGCCCGCAGCCGCACCCGCCACCGCGCGGGCGCCCCGGCGCGCAGTACCAGCGCGGCGACCAGCATCGCGGCGGCGGGCAGGGCGAACAGGTAGGAGCGGAAGATCATCTCGCCGCCGTAGCTGTTGAGCGCCGGCATCGGCATCGGGGCGATCAGTAGGTACGGCAGGGCCGTCCGGCGGGTCCAGGGCCGGCGCAGCAGCGCGACCGCGGCCAGCAGCACCACGGCGGCCGACAGCCCGCGGTCCACCCAGGCCAGGAGCACCTGGCCGGGGGCGGGGGAGCCGAGCCCGGTCAGCCACGTGGGGGCGTTGGCGTCCGGCGAGGCGATCGCCGCGACGAAGCTGCGCAGGTTCGCCGCGATGTACGGGCGGGCCGCGGTGGCCAGCCAGAGCGCCTGCAGGACGACGGCGCACGCGAGGACGGGCAGCACGACGCGGCGGTTGCGGCGGGGGAGCGACAGCGCGGCCAGGAAGACGATCAGCATCAGCGGGGTGAGCTGGTGCGAGGTGACCAGGACCGCCACCAGCAGCAGCACCATCAGGAACCGGGCGGGCCGCCAGCCTTCGCGCACCGCCGCGGCGCCCGCCGCCCCGGCGGGCGGCGGGTCGGCCGGCGCGCCGGGCGGCCGGACCGGTGTCAGCTGCTTGAGGACCATCGCGAGCACGGTGACGAAGAGCAGGAACCCGAAGGTCTGCGGCGCGAAGTAGTCCTGCCCGATCCACATGCACGAGAAGAAGATCCACACGGCCCCCCAGACCAGCCGCCAGTCCCGGGTGATCGTGCGGTAGAGCAGGATCAGCGGGCCGATCAGCAGCACGTCGGCCACCGGCGTGGCCCAGTGGGCGTAGCCCATCGCCGACGGCAGTCCGGTGGCGCGCAGGAGCAGGCCGTTGACGACGAAGAAGCCCGGCCACTGGTTGTAGATGTCCAGCCAGCCCGGCCGCGGCACCGGGCCGCCGTGCCGCAGGAAGGCGTCGACCACCTCGACGTGCTTCCACGCCCACGAGTACCGGACACCGGGGTAGAGCAGGCTCGGGGTGGCGTGCACGATCGCGATGAGCCCGACCACGTACGCCGCCGACCACGCGTGGCTGAGCCGGGGGCGGCGCAGCTGGACGGCGAAGCCCAGGGTCAGCAGGCCGAGCGCGACCCAGAACAGCACCGGCAGCACCTCGATCAGCCCGAGGTCGTCCATCCGTTCCAGGTGCACGTGGCGCAGCGACACCAGCCAGAGCGCCATGGCCACCGGGAGGGCGCCGCGCGTGACGAGCGTGCGCACGGACGGCCGTCGCGGCCCGGCCCCGGCCCCCGCCGACGGCGGGCGGTCGGTGCGGACGCCGCGGGGTGCGGGCGCCGCGGGCCTGGTCATCCCGGCCACCGGGCCGGTGCGGCCGTCGCGCCGGTTTCCTCCAGGGCCGCGCCGGTTTCCTCCAGGGCCGCGCCGGCTTCCTTCAGCACGGGGACGACGTTGGCGCCGACCCACCAGTGGCTGCGCCCGTACCGGGTCGACTTCTCCAGGTTCGAGGCCACGTGGCAGAGCCAGGCCAGGAGCGGGAGTCCGACGCCGCCGGGGGGATCGTCGAACCCGGCGGCGCGCAGCAGCCGGAGGTCGGCGGGCGGGAGGGAGCCCGTGCGGACGGCGTCGGTGACCAGGGCGCCCCAGGGGCGCCCTGACAGCTGGGCGCGCAGCGCGATGACGAAGGTGCACGCGTCGACCTCGGCCGGGCCGTTCGGCCGGGCGCCGCCCCAGTCGAGCACTCCGGTGACCCGGGTGCCGTCCTCGCCGAGCAGGACGTTGCCGGGGGCGAAGTCCCCGTGGAACCACGCGACGGCGGTCGGCCGGCCGTCCAGTTCCCGGTGCAGCAGCTCGACGAGGGCGTCCAGGTGTTCGGCCCCGGGGCCCGTGCGGCACCAGCCGATCCGTGCGGACAGCAGGGCGCGGCGCGGCTCCACCCAGTCGTCGAGCCGGTCAGTGAGGGGCTCGGTGCGCCCGGTCGCCCGGTGCAGCTCGGCCAGGGCGCCCAGCGCGGCGGCCGCCACCCGGGGGGCGTGCTCGGGGTAACAGGCGAGGTGTCCGTCGGCGGTGACGCCCGGCAGCCAGTCCTGGGTGACCAGTGGCAGCGGCCCGTCGAGGCGGCGGGACACCGGGCGGGGCAGGAGCCGGCGCCACTCGCCCAGCCGGGGGTCGGCGTCGAGCCGGCGCAGCACCTCCCACTCGCCGGCCAGGGTGGCGACGGCCGGGGCGCTCCGGGGGTGCTTGACGGCCAGCGGCGGCGTGGCGGCGCCGTCCAGGCGGAACACGAGCACGTCCGAGCGGCCCTGGGAGCTGTGGTGGGCGGTGGCGCCGCGGGCGGGCCCGATCCGGCGGGCGAGCCGCCGGGCGGTCAGGCCGTCGACGGGCCGGTAGAGCAGGGCCGGGCGGCGGATCGGCAGCAGACCGGCCACCGCGAGCCAGGCGGCGGCGGCCGGGCCGGCGGGCGTGGGGGTCTCGGCCGGGGCCGTCTCACGGGTGCGGGTGGGCAGCCACCAGGAGCGGCGCCAGAGCAGGGCCCCGGCCACCGCGCACTGCGCCACCAGCCAGGCCAGCCCGGCGCCCGCGACCCCCATGGGCGCCAGCAGCAGCACCGTCAGCCCGAGGGCCAGGACGGCCTGCGCGGCCAGGACGGCCAGGACGACCCGCAGCCGCCGTCGCACCCGGCAGGCCGCGACGGCGACGGCGACCACCAGGTTGGGCAGGGCCGAGAGCGCGAGCAGCCGCAGCGTCGTCGTTCCGGCGCGGGCGTAGTCGGGGCCGAACACGGACAGCACCCAGGGCGCGGCCACCGTCGCCGCCAGCGCCGCGGCCGCGAGCACGGCCCCGCTGTGGCGGAGCACCCGCCGGCAGTGGCGCAGCAGCTGTTCGGCGGCGTCGGGGGAGTCCGCCGGGCTGGTCGCCTCGACGATCAGGGAGGCGCTCATGTTGATCGCGAACTGGTAGAGCGCGTAGGCCACCAGCCAGGCGATCGAGAAGTAGGCGCCCGCGGCGGCCCCGAGCCGGCCCAGCACGATGAGCGGCGGCAGCGTGGTGGCGGCCAGCCAGCACAAGGAGCCGGTCCAGTCGGCGGCCAGGTAGGCGGGGGAGGGGGCCTGCCGCGGTGCCCCGGCGGGCGGGCCCGTGCCCTCGGCGGCCCGGCGGACGTGCCGGGGGATGGCGCGGCAGGCGATGAAGGTGTTGGTGAACAGCACGGAGAAGGCCAGCCCCGCGCCCCAGGAGCCGAGGATCGCGGCCCGCGCGCCGGCGGCGGCGAACAGCACGAGCAACAGCAGCTTCACCGTGGCGAACAGGGTGTTCTCCAGGACCACCCAGTCCGCGCGGCGCAGTCCGGTCAGCACCCCGTCCTGGACGACGAACAGCGCGTACGCCGCGGTGGCGGCGGCGAACCCGGCCGCGACGGGCGGGGAGCGCAGGAAGCCCAGCCCGGGGGAGAGCCGCGGGACCAGCAGGACGAACCCGGCGCCGAGCAGCAGTCCGCAGCCCGCCGCCGCGAGGTAGGCCCGGCCCACCAGCCGTCCGGTCCGGCGCCCGGCCGGCGGGACGAAGCGGATCATGGTGTTGACCAGGTTGAGCTGCCCGACCCCGCCGAGGAACATCATCGCGGAGACGGCGGCGAAGCCGGCGCCGACCGCGGCGGGCGTGAACAGGCGGGCGGCCAGCGCCCAGTAGCCGGCGCCGACCCCGGCGGTCACCAGCGAACTGGCCGTGAGCAGGTGTCCGTTGCGCAGCAGCGGGTCGGACCGGCGCGCGGCCGTCCGTCCGCGGGCCGTGGCCGTCCGTCCGCTGGCTGCGTTCGTTCGTCCGTCGGTCGCGTCGGTCGCGTCGGTCGCGTCGGTCGCGTCGGTCGCGTCGGTCGCGTCGGTCGCGTCGGTCGCGTCGGTCGCGTCGGTCGCGTCGGTCGCGTCCGTCCGTCCGCCGGTCGTGGACGGGCGTCGGGTGGCGGCCGTGGGGGCGCCGGGCCGGGCTGCGGGGGTCTTCATCCGGGGCGCTCCCCGTCGGCCGGCCCGGTGCCGCCCGGAGGAGCGGCGGCGCTCGGGGGCGCGGCGGCGCGGACGCGCGCGGTGGCCCGGGCGAGTGCGGCGAGCCGGGGTGCCGCGCCGGCCCGTCCGGCCTCGGGCACGGCCAACAGGGCCAGCAGCGCGCGGACTTCGGGCGGGTGTCCGGGCGGCCGGCAGTCCGGGCAGCCGCCCGGCCGGTGGCCGATCAGCCGGCCGACGATTCCGGCGAGCCCGGCCTGGTACGGGTGCCGGGCCGTCGGGACGCCCGCGGCGGCCACGGCGGGAGCCGCGTTCGCCGGGGCGGCGGCGCGCCGGGCCCAGGTGAGCAGCGGGAGGTCGGCGGCGGTGTCCCCGACGGCCAGCGCGGGGACGGCGGTCCCGTCGCCGAGCGCCGCCAGCAGGGTGCGCACGCCGCCGGCCTTGTCGACGCCGCGCGGGACGAAGTCCGACTGGGCGTCGCCGGTCACGACGGTGAACCGGGTCCCGTACGGTGGCCGGCCCAGCAGCCCGGCGACCGTCCGGGCGGGCAGCGCGGTGCGCCGCGGGCCGTCCCCGGCGCTCGCGCGGAGGGACCACCGGGCGTACGGGTCGACGAAGACGCCCGGCAGCGCCGCGAGTCGGCGCCGCAGGCCGGTGGTGTCCGTCCCGCTGACGGGGTGGATGGCGCCCGTCCCCGCGTCGAAGGCCACCGCGCCGTACTCGGCGACGCCGCCGGCCAGCCGGTAGGCCGCGCAGCGGTCCCGCACCTCGGGCAGGGAACGGCCGGTGGCGAGCAGCACCCGGTAGCCGTGCGCGCGCAGGGCCCGCAGGGCGAGCATGCCCTGCGGCGAGGACGCGGGGAACCCGAGGACGTCCGACTCCAGTACCCCGTCGACGTCCAGGACGCACCAGGGGCCTTGGGGATCGGTGTCCAGATCGGCCAGGTACGCGCCGGCGAGGAAGCGCTGGACGGCCGCCGCCTGCGCCCGCCGCTCGTGGGCGCGGACGAGGGGCGCGCGGGCCGGGTCCGCCGTCCGGGCCGGCCGCGCCGCGTCCCAGTTCTGGACCAGCCGGAGCAGGCACCAGCGCGCCGGGTCGATCCGGCGGCCGGTCAACTGCTCGTAGGCGGCGAGGAGTTCCGTCTCGGCGGCGTGGGAGTGCGCGGGGCCGCCGGGCGCTTCGGTGACCGCGCCCGCGAGGTCGAAGGCCGCGTCGTAGGTCGCCAGGTCGAGGTTGCTGAACGCGCCGTCGGCGAAGCCGGTCTTCGTCCGCCCACCCGTGCCGTCGGGGGGCCAGTGCCCGTCCCCGGTGCGGCCGTCGACGACGCAGGGCCGGGGTGCGGCCAGCAGGGACCGGGCCAGCGGGTACAGCAGGGCGGGGCGCAGGACGGGGTCGAGGCGGCCGCCGACGGGGGCCAGGATGCGGGCCGCGACCTCCCAGACCGGCTGGCGTCCGGCGAGCCCGAGGCTCCGGTCGGCGGGCACCGCGAGGAGCCGTTGGCGGGCCGCGACGTACCGGGCGACCTCGGCCGGGCGGGGGCGGCCGGTGCGGTCGGCGGCGGTGCCCGGCGCCGGACCCGAGCCCGGCCCCGGCCCGGGTTCGCCGGGCAGGCGGGCGCGCAGCAGGACGCCGTCCGCGAAGCCGTGGACCTCGGGCACCAGGCCGTCGAGCGCCCGGGCGACGGTCACGGCCTGCCGGCCGAGGTAGCCGACCCCCGCCCACTGGGCGACGAGGGGCAGGGCGCGCTCGCGGCCGTCGGCGTCCGGGACGTGGGCGGTCAGGGGGACGGAGAGGTGTGACCAGCGGGAGAGCGGGCCCGCCGTGCCGACCTCGGGCGCGCGGGCGGCCGTCCATCCCGCGCCCGGCGGCAGGTCGGGCAGCACGTTGCGCAGCACGTTGGGCAGCAGGCCGGCGAGCGCGGCCGCGCCCAGTCGGCGGCGGACCTCCCAATCCCCGCCGGGCAGCACGACGCACGGGTACCGCCGCAGGACGTCGGGCACCGGTCCGGCGTCCTCGAAGGTCGCGAACAGGGGGACGACGGCATCGGCGGGGAAGCCCGCGCGTTCTGCGGCTGCGGCGACGGCGGCGAGCGATCCGCCGGTGGCCGGCGGATCGTCGAGGAGGAGGACGGCGCCCGCGCCCTCGCGGACGGCGCGGACGACCGCCGCCCGGCCGGGCAGCAGCGCCAGTCCGGGCCGGGTGGTGCCGACCGTCACCGACCGGTGGCCGAGCCGGCGCAGCGCCGCGCCGGCCAGGGGCGCCAGGTAGCTGCCCGACGTGCGCACCCCCAGGACCAGGAGCGGCCGGTGCCGGGTGCCGTGCGGCCCGGTGAAGCGGCGGGCCAGCTCGACGGCGTCCGCCGGGTGCTGGTCGAAGCTGCGGAAGCAGGACGGCGGGCGCAGGTACTCCGCGCCGAGCAGCGCCCCGGCGCCGGGCAGCGCGGCGAGCCGGGCGGCGGCCTCGTGGACGGCCCGGACGAGGTCCGCGTCCGGGGTGTCGCCGTGGCCGTCCCCGTGGCCGTCGCGGTCGCCGAGGGAGCCGGGCTCCGGGGGCTCGCCGTGGACGTGGCTGTCGCCGAGGAGGCCGTCGACCACCGATCCGGCGAGCCGGTCGCGCAGCGTGGACATCCCGTCGCCCCAGCGCCGCAGGCCGCGGCCGGGGGCGACCGACCGGAACGCCCCGGCGGACAGTGCGACGCCGAGGCGCGCGACCCGGAGTGCCGAGCGCGCGGCGGGCCCGCGCGCCTCCGGGGCGAGGTGGTCCACCAGGCGCCGCGCGCCCCAGGAGGCGCCCTGGAGCCGGTCCTCGACGATCTGGCAGATCCCCGCGCTCAGCAGGAAGGCGTCGAGCAGGCGGGACGTGTCCGGGTGGGGGGTGGTGCGGCGGGACTCTTCGACGGCGGTGACCAGCCGGGCCGTCAGCTCGGTGACGTCCAGGTACAGATCGGCGGTGCGGGACGGCTCGTCGGAGCCGGAGCGCGGTGAGGACGGGCGGCTGGAACGTTCCGCCGTGGAGAGTGCCGCCGGGGCCTGCGCGTCACTCATCGTCGGGCTCCCGGAGTGGCTGGGATCCTCGTCTCCGGCGCGCGTCACCGGCGTGCGTCACCGAAGTGTCAGCGGTACTGTCTCCCATCCTTAGCCCGCCGGTCACCTTCAGTCAATACAGCGACGGTCAGTGGACCTTTTCTCCCTATATATGGGCAATAAATGCGCACCGCTCGTGACGTGGAGTAGTCGAGACGCCGGGGAGTTGACACAGTGTCGGAGCCGCGCGACCGCCTGTCCCCGTCGGCCGTCCGGCCCGAATTGCCGCCGCCTTCCCGGACGCCCAGGCTGGACACTGTGATCCCCACGGACGTCCGGGGTGCCGGTCGGCGCCGCCGGGTGCGCGCGGTCGCCGGCGCGGCCGCGCTCTGCGCGGTGCTGCTGGCCGGGTGCGCGGGCTCGGGCGGCGGCCCGTCCGCGAACGGCTTCCCGGGGCCGACGGGCGGCACCGGCTCCCCGGGCTCCCCGGTCCGCGTGCCCCGGCCCGACCACGTCGTGGTGGTCGTCGAGGAGAACAAGTCCTATTCCGACGTGATCGGCAACACCTCCGACGCGCCGTTCATCAACGCCCTGGCCGCGCAGGGCGCGTCCTTCAGCCGGTCCTACGCCGTCGCCCACCCCAGCCAGCCCAACTACCTGGCGCTGTTCTCCGGTTCCGTCCAGGGCGTCACCGACGACTCGTGCCCCAAGTCCTTCGGCACGCCCGACCTCGGCTCCGCCCTGCTCGCCGCGGGCCTGACCTTCACCGGCTACTCCGAGGACCTCCCCGCCGCCGGCTACACCGGCTGCGCCGCCGGCGGGTACGCCCGCAAGCACAACCCGTGGGTGGACTTCGGGGCCCTGCCGCCCGGCGTCAACCAGCCCTTCTCCGCCTTCCCCGGCGACTACGCCGGCCTCCCGGCGCTCTCCTTCGTCGTGCCGAACCTGACCCACGACATGCACGACGGCACCGTCCGGCAGGGCGACGACTGGCTGAAGGCCAACCTGGCCGGCTACGTGGACTGGGCCCGCGGCCACAACAGCCTGCTGGTGGTCACCTGGGACGAGGACGACAACGACCAGGGCAACCAGGTCCCCACCGTCGTCGTCGGCCGGCAGGTCCAGCCCGGGACCTACGGCGAGCGGATCGACCACTACCGGCTGCTTCGCACCCTGGAGGACGCCTACGGCCTGCCGCCGACCGGCGCGGCGGCGGACACCGCGCCCATCGGGGACATCTGGCGGACCCAGCCCTGACCTGACCTGACCGGGCCGGGCCCGGGCGGGCGGCGGGCGCCGCCGCGCACCGGATGCGCGCGCCGGGCCGCGGTGGAACGCTGATCGGGCAAGGAGGTGGGTGCGCCATGGAACACCGCCGCCGCGGACCGCGGTATGCCGTCCCGGCCGCGGCGCTCGCCCTCCTGCTCACCGCCCTCGCCGGCTGCTCGGGCACCGGCGGCGGCCCGGCCACGGCGACCTCGGCGTCGTCCTCGCCCCCGTCCGCCGGTTCGTCCGCCGGTTCGTCCGCCGGTTCGTCCGCAGGTCCGTCCGCGGGCTCCCCGGGATCGCCGCGCACCGTCCTGCCCACCGGCATCCCCGGCGACTGGCACCTGGTCTTCCAGGACGACTTCGACGGCACCGCCCTCGACGGCTCCAAGTGGAACGTCGGCAACCCGTACGTCGAGCCGCAGCGGATCACCCCGCCGGTGGGCGGCCAGGAGCTCGACTGCTACGACGCGGGCCAGGTCGCGGTGCGCGACGGCATGCTGCACATCACCGCCGTGCAGAAGCAGCAGGAGTGCGGCGGCAAGACGCTCCCCTACCTCTCCGGCATGGTCAACACCAAGGACAAGTTCTCCTTCGCCTTCGGCGCCCTGGAGGCCCGGGTCTACGTCCCCGCCGCCGCCGACGGGTCGGTCGCCAACTGGCCCGCCTTCTGGGCTGTCGGGTCCAACTGGCCCAGCGGCGGGGAGAACGACGTCATGGAGGGGCTGCACGGCAAGATCTGCGCGTACTTCAACTCCGCCACGGCCTCCACCGGCAGCTGCGCCGCCGGCGACCTGACCGGCTGGCACGTCTTCGGCGCCGAGTGGCAGAACGGGCGCGTGGATTACTACCGGGACGGCGTCTACGCGGCCACCCTCGACCAGGGCGTCACCTCCGACCCCATGTGGCTGATGATCGACAACGCCGTCCAGCCGACGATCGGCGGCCCCACGTCGGTCCCGGCCACCCTGCTGATCGACTACGTCCGGGTCTGGCAGCAGTAGGACCCCTCCGCACCCGCCGCTGCGTAACGGCTTGGCCACAGGCGTTCCCCAAAGCCGTCGAAACCGGGATCGCGGTCGCCGTCCGCGCGACATGATGATGCGTCACGCGGGCGGTGGAGGGAGAACGGCAGGATGGGCGACGGCACGCCGACGGATGCGGTCCCGGACGCGGTCCCGCCGACGCGGACGGACCAGTGGCCCCGGACCCGCCGCGACCGGGCCCGCGGTCAGGAACTCCCGCCCTCGCGGCTCCGGCGGCTGCGCGCTGACCCCGAGGCACCGACGCGGGTCCGGGTCGACCCCGAGGCGCCGACGCGGGTGCGCGTCGACCCGGAGGCGCCGACCAGGGTCAAACCGCGGGCCGCCACCCCGCCCACCCAGACCCGCCGCGCGGCCCCCTCGCGCGGCGGCCACTTCGGGGGCGCCTTCCCGGCGGCCCTGCTGAACCGCTACGAGCCGAACCAGGTCGCCGGCTCGGGCACCGAGGGCACCGTCTGGCAGGTCCGGCGCCTGGACGGCGGCGGGGACGCCGCGGTGAAGGTCACCCGCACGGGCCAGGCCATGGACACCGAACTCCTGGACCACCTGCGCGACGAGGCCTACCTGCGCCACGTCCCGCGGATCGTCGACTACGGCCAGGTCGAGCACGCCGGGACCGGCTGCGACTGGGTGGCGATGGAGTACCTCCCGGTCACCCTCGCCGACCGCATCGCCGAGCTGAGCCGCGCCGGCCGGCACACCGACCCGCGCGCGACCGACCCCATCGTCCGCGAACTCGTCGCGATGCTGGACTTCTGGCAGCGGCGCGTGGCCCGCAACCCGGTCGACTTCAAGCCCGCCAACATCCTGGTGCGCCCCGGCGCCGGCCCCGGCCAGTTCGTGATCGCGGACTTCGGCGGCGTCGCCAAGCTCACCGCCAGCCGCAGCTTCTCGCCCGAGATGCAGGTCACCGTCGCCTACATGGCGCCCGAGCAGCTGGCCGGCTCCAACCACCCGGCCGGCCCCTGGTGGGGCCTGGGCAACGTCCTGTACGAGCTGTTCACCGGCCGCCCCCGCTACCTGGACCAGGACGGCCTCCTGCTGAGCGACGAGGTCCTCCAGTACGACCTGGTCTTCAACGAGGAGGTCGACCTCTCCGCCGTCACCGACCCGCGCCGCCGGCTCCTGCTCCAGGGCCTGTTCACCAGGAACCCGGCCCACCGCTGGCAGGCCCACCAGGTCAGGGCCTGGCTGGACGGCGCCAGCCCGGCGGTCGTGCGCACCCAGGCGCCCGCCGGAGCCGCCGGCACCGGCCACGCCCACCGGCCGGTCACCTTCCTCGGCGATCCCTACCACGCCCCGTCCGTCCTCGCCTGGACCATGCTGAACCGCTCCGGCGAGGCCGCGGAGTGGCTGGTCGACGGCGGCGCCCGGAGGCTGCTCTCCTGGCTGCAGGACGACGTCCGCGACACCCTGTTCGACCTGCACCACCTGCGCGAGGTCGACCGCGCCCGGGGCACCGGGCGGGCCCGCGCGGCCGCGCTCGCCGTGCTCGCCTTCGGCGCGGCGTTCGCGCCCTCCGCCGTCCCGCACTACCGCGAGCGCCCGGTCGACGCCGCCGGACTGACCCGGATCGGCACCGAGCCCGACGTCGTCGCCGTCCTCGACGACCTGCTCGCCGCCTCGGTGCCGGCCGTCGCCGCCCGCTACGACTGCGACCACCCCGAGTGCTCCGGCGAGCACTGCGGACGGCTGCTCGCCCTCGTCCGCGTCCCGCAGGTCGTCGCCGAGACCGACCGCGCCGCCCGCGAACTCGGCGGCGGCGGACGCACCGGCGACGGCCTGACCGTCGACGAGCGGGCCCACGCCTACCGCCTGGCGATCTGGCTGACCGTCCAGCCCGAGGAGCACGCCCGGCTGCTCGCCCGGCTCTCCCCGCTGCCCGCCGCGCTGTACCGGCTCCCGCTGTCCGGGCGGGTGGCGGCGATGACGGCCGTGGTCGCGGCCGTCCTGGTGGACGCCGTGGCGAAGGCCTGGGGCGCGGTGCGCCGCCGCCCGGCGGACGACGTGCGGCGCCGCTGGTCCGCGCTGCGCCGGCGCGCGGTGGGCGCCGACCCCGCGACGGTGCACGGCTGCGCGGCGCTGATCGCGGCCGAGGCGCTCCGGGGCCGGCGGACGGCCGGCGGCCGGTCGGCCGCGAACGGGCAGGCCGGGCGGGCCGGGCGCGGCGGCACGCCGGGGACGAACCGGTGGGCGGCGGCCGGGCGCACCGGGCGGCCGAGGCCCTGGCGGGCGTGGGCCGCGGTCTGGTGGACCAACTCCGGCACCGCGGTTCCCCGGCAGGTCGCGGCGGCCCTGCTGGTGCTCGTCGCGCTCGCGCTGGTGCTCTGGGCGGGCGCGCTCGCCCGGATCAGCGTCGACGCGGGCAACCAGCTGAAGCTCCTGCCGAACAGCCTGTTCGGCGGTCCGCTGCGGACGGCCGGCGAACACGCGGCCCGGATGACGACGCCCCAGCTCGGCGCGGCGCTGGCCGCCGCCCTCACCCTGGTGGCCTTCCCCGCGCGCGTCGGCCGGGGGACGCTCGTCCTGGCCGCCGCAGGCGCCGGCGCGATCGGCTACCTGCGGCTGGGGCCGCCGATGACGGTGCTCAAGCCGCCGCCCGCGCTGGCCGACCGGGTGGTGACCTTCGAGGGCGGCATGGGCAGCTGGGCCGGGGTGGCGGCGACCGCCGGGGTCGTCCTCGCCCTCGTCCTGATCGAGCGCGCCACCAGGCTGCTCGGGCCGGTCCACGCGGCGCGGCGCCGGACGGTGGCCCAGTGGCGCGGCATCGCCGACGGCCGTGGGGCGGCCACCTCCCGGACGACGGCCGTGGCGGTGGCCGCCGCGTCCTGGCCGCGGCCCGCGGCGGCGGCCTGGCGGGCGGGTGCCCCCGGCGCCCGCGACCGCGCCGTGTTCGCGCTCGGCTCCACCGTGGTCCTGGTCGTCCTGCTGTGGGCGACCGTCGAGGTCCGGCTCGCCGCCGTCGGGCACCACCGGACCCCGGCGTCCTGGGGCACCGGCCAGACCGGGGCCGTCTACCAGGCCGGCTTCACGCTGCTGCTCGCCGCCGTCTCGGCCGCCGCCGCCCTGGCCGGCCCGCGCACCGCCCGCCGGCTGTTCGTCCTGTGGATCCTCGGCACCCTGCTGCTCGGCGCCTGGCCCACGGCACTGGGCCCGATGGAGGCGCTGCGCATCCCGGTGGCGGAGCCGTTCTACCGCGGCATCGCCGGACTCTGGGGCCACGGCGCGTTCTGGGCCGCCGTCCTGATCGCGCTCCCGCTCGTCTGCCTGGGCGTCCAGCGGACCGTCGGCCGGACGGCCGCCCGTGCCGCCGTCCGCACCGCCGGGGGCCGCTGAGGCCTGTCCGCCGGTCCCGTCGTCAGCCGACCAGGCGGGACAGCTCGATCGAGTGGCCCGTCCGCTCGACCTTGGCGCGCAGGTAGCGGACGTTGCTCTCCGAGAGGTGGACGCCGGTCGGGACCCGCTGCTCGACGGTGATCCCGAGGGCGGCCAGCTGGGCGGCCTTGTCCGGGTTGTTGCTCAGCAGCTCGATGCCGGTGGCGCCGAGGGCGGTCAGCATCTGGGCCGCGGCGGTGTAGTCCCGGCCGTCCTCGGGCAGGCCGAGGGCGGTGTTGGCGTCGTAGGTGTCGAGGCCGGAGTCCTGCAGGGCGTAGGCGTCGAGCTTGTTGTAGAGCCCGATGCCGCGGCCCTCCTGGCGGAGGTAGAGCAGGTAGCCGCCGGCCTCGCTGATCCGCTCGACCGACTCGCGCAGCTGCGGGCCGCAGTCGCAGCGGTCCGAGCCGAACACGTCGCCGGTCAGGCACTCCGAGTGCAGCCGCACCAGCGGCGTCCCGCCCTCCGGCACCCGCCCGAACGCGAGCGCCAGGTGCTCGGCGCCGTCGGCCAGGCCGTGGAAGGTGAAGACCTCGGCGTCGGCGCGGTAGCCGTCCGGGAAGGTCAGCGGGATGCGCACGCGTGAGCGCACCGTGGCGGAGCCGGGCTGCGGCATGGGCGGGCCTCCGATGGCGAGTGGCGGATTGCCGAGGGGGTGGGGTCCCCGTCGGGGTGGACCGGGCTCCGACCGTACTCGGTCGTTCCAATTTGAACAACTGGGTACTGTCCGTGCCCGGGCCGACTACGCAGACAATGTCGCAGGCGCACAACGCCACGTCCGCCCCGGCTGTTCCCGTCCACGGGGACTACGTTCCGTGATTCCCGGGCAGGGCGGGGAGCCGGTTCAGCCGGGCTCAGTGCGGACGCGAGGGGGCTGAGGGATCGTAACGGCCGCGGGGCGAGGGGGGTTTCAGTATGTGGATGGGCCGGGAGCCGTCCCGGGGACACTGCGAGACTTGCCCGCGTTTCCTGGGCACGGGAACGCCTCGCGCACGACCACTGCCGACCACGGAAGGTCCGAACCGGATGCCCGCCAACCCTCGCACCGCCCCCTCCCCGCAGGCCACCGAGGCCGAGAACCGCGCCATCGAGGCGCTCTACGCGGACGTCGTCCGCCGCAACCGCGGCGAGAACGAGTTCCACCAGGCCGTCCACGAGGTCCTGGAGACCCTCGGCCCGGTCCTCGCCCGCCGCCCCGAGCTCGTCGACGCCCGGATCGTCGAGCGCGTCTGCGAGCCCGAGCGCCAGCTGATGTTCCGCGTGCCGTGGACGGACGACGCCGGCGCGGTCCACGTCAACCGCGGCTTCCGCGTGGAGTTCAGCAGCGCCCTCGGCCCGTACAAGGGCGGGCTGCGCTTTCACCCCTCCGTCGACCTCGGCATCGTCAAGTTCCTCGGCTTCGAGCAGATCTTCAAGAACGCGCTCACCGGGCTGTCCATCGGCGGCGGCAAGGGCGGCTCCGACTTCGACCCCAAGGGCCGCTCGGACGCCGAGATCATGCGCTTCTGCCAGTCCTTCATGACCGAGCTGTACCGCCACATCGGCGAGCACACCGACGTTCCGGCCGGGGACATCGGCGTCGGCGGCCGGGAGATCGGCTACCTCTTCGGCCAGTACAAGCGGATCACCAACCGCCACGAGAGCGGCGTCCTCACCGGAAAGGGCCTCGGCTGGGGCGGCGCGCAGGTGCGCACCGAGGCCACCGGGTACGGCTGCGTGCTGTTCACCGAGGAGATGCTGCGCGCCCGCGGCGAGAGCCTGGACGGGTGCCGGGTCGCGGTCTCCGGCTCGGGCAACGTCGCCGTCTACGCGATCGAGAAGGCGCAGCAGCTCGGCGCGACCGTCCTCACCTGCTCCGACTCCTCCGGGTACGTGGTCGACGAGAAGGGCATCGACCTCGACCTGCTCAAGGAGGTCAAGGAGGTCCGGCGCGGCCGGATCGCCGAGTACGCCGAACTGCGCGGCGCCCACGTCCGGTTCGTCGAGGCGGGGGCCGAGGGCGCGAGCGTGTGGAGCGTGCCGTGCGACGTCGCGCTGCCCTGCGCCACGCAGAACGAGCTGGCCGAGGCGGACGCGATCGCGCTGGTGCGCGGCGGCGTGAAGGCGGTCGCCGAGGGCGCCAACATGCCCACCACGCCGGAGGCGGTGCGGGTGTTCCAGGAGGCGGGCGTGGCCTTCGGCCCGGGCAAGGCCGCGAACGCGGGCGGCGTCGCGACCAGCGCGCTGGAGATGCAGCAGAACGCCTCGCGCGACTCGTGGACCTTCGCCCGCACCGAGGAGCGGCTGGCCGGCATCATGCGGCACATCCACGAGTCCTGCGCCGTCACCGCCGAGCGCTACGGGCAGCCGGGCAACTACGTGGTGGGCGCGAACATCGCGGGGTTCGAGCTCGTCGCGGACGCGATGCTGGCGCAGGGCCTGGTCTGATCGGGCCTTGATCCGGTGCCCGCTGCGCGTCGCGGGGCGGCGGTTGCGCAGGGACCGCCACCCGACCGCAGCGGGCACCGATTGTCGGGTGCGGCAAGGTGGGTCCTTCCTACGGTGGAGATCAACGAGGAAGGACGGGGGCCGGAGTGCTGGAGCACCTCAACCGGGCGATGGAGGACATCGACCGCAACCTGGACCGCGAGATCGACGTGGCCGAACTGGCGCGCATCGCGGTGACGTCGGAGTACCACTTCCGGCGGCTGTTCTCGATGCTCGCCGGGATGCCGCTGTCGGAGTACGTCCGGCGCCGACGACTGACCGTCGCCGGGGCCGAAGTGCTCGACGGCGAGCGGACGTTGCTCGACATCGCGGTCCGGTACGGCTACACCTCGGGCGAGGCGTTCGCCCGGGCGTTCCGGGCGATGCACGGGGTCGGGCCCGGTGAGGCCCGGCGCGACGGCGCGGTGCTCAAGTCCCAGGCCCGGATGTCCTTCCGACTCGTCGTGGAAGGAGCAAGCAGTATGGATTACCGGATCGTGCAGAAGCCGGACTTCCGGATCGTCGGCAAGAAGGCGCGGGTGCCCCTGATCTACGAGGGTGTCAACCCGCACATCGCCGAGTTCATCAAGGGGCTCGGCAAGGAGACCGTCGAGCGGATCACGACACTGACGGGCGGGGACCCGGTCGGCATCGTCTCGGTGAGCGACGACTTCTCGTCCAACCGGGAGGAGGGGTCCGAACTCGACTACTGGCACGCGGTGGTGGCGCGTGAGGACGCCGTTGTCCCGGACGACCTGGACGTCCTGCCCGTCCCGGCCGGGACGTGGGCGGTGTTCACCAACGCGGGGTCGTTCCCGCAGGCGCTGCAGCAGATGTGGGCGGACGTGTACGGCCAGTGGTTCCCGTCCAACCCGTACGAGGCCCGGCAGGGTCCGGAGATCCTGCGCACCCACTTCGTCCCGGGGACGGGCGACGCCGAGGCGGAGCTCTGGATCCCGGTGGCGCGGGCCGTGCGGAGCTGACGATCGGCGGCTGACGGCTGACGGCTGACGGCTGACGGCTGACGGACGACAGGCGACAGGCGACAGGCGACAGAAAACAGATGACAGATAACAGATTTCGAAATCTGTTATCTGTCATCTGTTTTCTGTTCGCCCGCCCCCGTTCGGCGCAGCACCGGCGGCCCGTCCCCGGACGCCCCCGCATGCTGGGCGGGGCGGGGTGGGGCTGTCAGCGGGGGCTACCCGAGGAGTGGGATCACCGATGCCCAGAGCGTTCGGGTTCGTCGACTACGGCGGGCCGGAGACCCAGGAGTTCCTGGACCGTCCGGAGCTCCTGCCGGGCCCGGGCCAACTGGCCGTCGCGGTCCGCGCCGCCGGGGTGAACCCGGTGGACTGGAAGATCCGCAGCGGCCTCCTCGGCCGTCAGGGCCGCGACCTGCCGTCCGTCATGGGCCAGGAGGCCGCGGGCGTCGTCCTGCGGGTCGGCCCGGACGTGACCGCCTTCACCCCGGGCGACGAGGTCTTCGGGGTCGCCGCCGCCGGCGCCTTCGCCGAACAGACCCTGCTGCGCGCCGGGATGAGCGCCCTCAAGCCCGCGGCCGTCGGCTTCGACCAGGCCGCGACCCTCGCCGTCGCCACGGCGACCGCCGACGACGCCGTCCGCGACGTGGGCCTGGGCTCCGGCCGCACGCTCCT
This sequence comes from Kitasatospora sp. NPDC059747, assembly GCF_042732955.1. Lineage (NCBI taxonomy): Bacteria > Bacillati > Actinomycetota > Actinomycetes > Kitasatosporales > Streptomycetaceae > Kitasatospora > Kitasatospora sp. NPDC059747. Next base: position 27,418 of record NZ_JBHWGV010000109.1, read on the forward strand.
GATCCTCGGTGCCGCCGGGGGCGTCGGCAGCGCGGCGACGCAGATCGCCCGCAGCCGGGGCCTGCGCGTGATCGGCACCGCGAGCGATGCCAGCCGCGGCCACGTCGAGGCGCTCGGCGCCGTGCACGTCCGGTACGGCGAGGGGGTCGCCGAGCGGATCGCGCAGGCGGCCCCGGACGGCGTGGACGGCATCCTCGACCTCGTCGGCGGCGCCGCGCCGCGCGACGCCGCCGGGGCCCTCGCCGACCGTTCGAAGCTGGTCAGCACCGCCGATCCGGCGACCGCCGCCGAGCTCGGCGGCCGCTACGTCACGCGGTCCACCACCTCCGAAAGCCTCGCCGCCCTGGCCGCCCTCGTCGCGGCCGGCGAGCTGGCCGTGCACATCACCGCCCGCTACCCGCTGGCCCACGCCGCCGAGGCGCTCGCCCTCGTCGAGTCCGGGCACGCGAAAGGCAAGCTCGTCCTCGAAGTCTCCTGACAGCAAGCAGAATTGACGAACCATCATCAAGATCGCCAATGCAGGAACAGCCAGAGAGAAGCACATGAAGCAGAACTCCGCCACGATCGGCGCCCCCTGCTGGGTCGAGCTGGGCACCTCCGACCCCGCCGCCGCCCAGTCCTTCTACGGCGAGCTGTTCGGCTGGCGCGCCGAGACCGACGTGCGGCCCGAGGCCGGCGGCTACACGCAGATGTTCCTCGGCGACGCGCCGGCCGCCGCCGTCACCCCGCTCTACGCACCGCAGCAGCCGACGGCCTGGACGGTGTCCTTCGCGGTCGCCGACGCCGACGAGACCGTCGCGACGATCAAGGCGCGCGGCGGCAGGGCGCTGATGGAGCCCGCCGATGTGTTCGACCTCGGCCGGTTCGCCGTCGTCACCGACACCTCCGGTGCGGTCTTCACCCTCTGGCAGGCCCGCGCGTTCCAGGGCGCCGGCGTGTTCAACGAGCCCGGCGCGCTCGGCTGGGTGGAGCTGGCCACCCGGGACGCGGAGAGCGCGACCGCCTTCTACCCCGCGGTGTTCGGCTGGTCGGTCACCGCGTCCCCGCAGTACACCCAATGGGGCCTGGCCGGCGCGGACTTCGGCGGCATGATGGTGATGGACGAGCGCTTCCCGCCGCAGGTCCCGGCGCACTGGCTGCCGTACTTCGCGGTCGCGGACGTCGACAACACCGTCACCCGGGCGAACGGCCTCGGCGCCGATGTGCTGATGCCCGCGACGGACGTCCCGGACGGCCCGCGCATCGGCGTCCTGCGCGACGCCCAGGGAGCGGTGTTCGGCGTCTACCGCGCCGGCGACGAGGGCTGACCGTCCCCGGACTCCCCGCCGGAAACCAGTGCCCGCGCCGCGCGCCGCCCCCGCCACACCACGGCCGCCGCCCCCGCCGTCACGAGCACGGCCGCCAGCGGTACCACGTCACCGACGCGGTCGTACCAGGTCAGCGTGTCGGGTGCGGTGAGCGGCAGCCGCACGGTCAGCGCCCCGGTGCCGTCGGTGCCGAGCCGCGCGAGCTCGCGCCCCTGCGCGTCGAAGGCCGCCGAGACCCCCGTCAGCGAGGCCTGCACGGCCGGACGGCCGGTCTCGGCGGCCCGGATCGCCGCGAGCGAGACGTGCTGCGCGGGCGCCCACGTGTGCTGGAACGTCGACGTGGACGACTGGTAGACCAGCACCCGGGCCCCGTCGCGCGCCGCCGTCCGCGCCATGTCGGGGAACGCCGACTCGAAGCAGACCAGTGCCCCGACCGGCAGCGCGCCGCCCGCCCGGTCGGTGGCCGGCAGCACGTGGAACGAGGTGCCGGGCGCCCGGTTCTCGCCCGCCGCCCGGCTGACGCCCGCGATCCACCCGAGCACCGGCCGCAGCGGGATGTACTCGCCGAACGGCACCAGCCGGATCTTGCGGTAGCGGTCCACGACGCCCGCGGGGGAGACCAGGACGGCGTCCTTCGAGATCCGCCCGTCGGCCTTGCGCGCGTCCTCCCCGGCGATGACCTGCGCGCCGGTGGCGGCGGACAGTTCGCGCAGCCGGTCCAGCGCGACCCGGTCGCGGTCCAGGTCGGACGTGGTGCTGCTCTCGCCCCAGACGACCAGGTCCACCGGCCGCCCGCCGAGCTCCGCCGTGGCCCGGGCGCTCGCGTCGAACCGGGCCTGCGGGTCGTCGACGATCCCCGGCTGGACGAGCGCCACCGTCACCGCCCCCGCCCGCACGGGCGCGTCGCGCAGCGCGAACAGGAGCGGCCCGGCCACCAGCATCAGGACGGCGGTCAGCGCCGCGACGGCCCGCGGCCGCCAGGGGGCGGCCGTGAGCACGACCAGCACCCCCGTGTTGACCGCCACCACCGCCGCGCTGACCAGCCAGATCCCGCCCGCCGACGCCAGCGCGAGGACCGCCGGGTGCTGCCACTGGGTGGCACCGAGCAGCGCCCACGGCCCGCCCAGCGCGTGCCAGGAGCGCGCGTACTCGGTGGTCAGCCACAGCGCGGGGACGACGGCCACGGCGAGCAGCGCCCGGCGGGCCGTCAGCGGCGGGCGCAGCAGCCGGTGCACGCCGAGGCCGACGACGGCCTGCAGCGCCCCGAACAGGACGGCGAGCACCGGCAGACCCGGTCCGATCGAGGGGACCAGCCAGTACATCGCCGTCAGGATGAAACCGGCGCCGAACCACCACCCGCGCACCGCCGCCTCCCGCCCCGACGGCGCCCGCTGCATCAGCAGCAGTCCGGGCACCAGTGCGACCCACGCCAGCCACGCGAGCCCCAGGGGCGGGAACGCGAGCACCGGCAGCGCCCCGGCCGCCAGCGCCCCGAGGCGCGCCCGGTACCGGTGGGCGGGCCGCGGCGGGCCGGCACCGGCCGGGTCGCCCCGGTGGCGGGCGAAGGGCGTGGGGGAGACGGGACGGCTGAGGGCGAGGCGTCGCGACATGCCCCGTATTGTCCGCTCGGGCGCATGATGTCACCAGTGTTCACGTCAACCGGCTGGATTACGTGTACACCAAGATTGGTACACCCGAAACACCGGCCGGCGCCGGTGCCCCCGGCCTCACCCCGGGGCCCCGGCCCGCGCCCCCCGCCGCGGCTTTTCGTCGGCGGGGGGGGCCACGACGAGCTTGCCGGTCACCTCGTGCGGGACCCCGTGCT
>NZ_JBHWGV010000110.1:0-460 GCF_042732955.1 Kitasatospora sp. NPDC059747
TCCCGCCGCTCCAGCCGGATCAGCGGCACGGCGCTGCACCACCTCGACCACCTCACCCCGGTGGGGGTGCTGCGGCTGGAGTTCGACGACTTCCTGGCCAAGAGCGACCTGTGGGACGGCCAGGGCAGCGCCCTGCAGGTGGTCGACACCACCCCCACCACGATCGTCGTCCGCGCGCTGGCGACGGCGGCCGACGCCGACGACGCGTTCGCGCTCCGCTGCGCCCTGCGCGAGCACCTCATCGGCTACCTGCGGGACGAGCATCCGTACGCCCTTCCGCGCATATCCGTGGGGGACGCGGCAGGGCGCCGCCCGGACGCGCGGGAGTCCGTCGACACCCCGGGCCCGGCCCGGGGCCCCCACACCACGTGACCGACGTCGCGGCCCGGTTGGGGGCGCCGACCGGCCGGGGGCGTGCCGCCCACCCGCGCGGGGCCGGGCCCGCGGCGCAGGGGGGGCG
>NZ_JBHWGV010000110.1:470-22529 GCF_042732955.1 Kitasatospora sp. NPDC059747
TTTTTAATGAACCGCCCCCCCCCTATATAAAAAAAATAATTTTCGGCGGCTGCTTCTTTTGTTAATACCCCACCCCCCCCACCCCCCGGCCCCGCCGCCCGCCCCGTGTGGGGCCCCCCCCGGGCCCGGACGCGTGCCGCACACCCGGCCGGCCCTGGCCCGGAGGCTCAGGGCTGCCCGGGGCGTCGTTCAGGAACCCGCCGGTGCGTCCTCGATGTCCGAGATCAGCTTGGTGCTCAGGTCGCTCTGCACGGCCAGCCGGGTGTGGCCGGCGTCCGGGCCGGTGCCCCAGGTGAGGGTGACCGTCGTGAACAGGTGGCCGGCGCCGGAGTCGTGGTAGCGGACCTCCCAGCGGGTGGGGACGTCCTGGGCGCGCAGGACGCCGTCGGCGTGGTTGGCCTCCTCCCAGGCGGCCAGGCGCCGGCGGAAGTCCTCGGTGAGGTAGTGGGCGCGGAGTTCGTCGGACAGGTCGTCCGTGCCGTCGGACACGGCGTCGATGTAGGCGCCGTAGAAGTCGGCGACGCGGTCGACTGCCGAGTCCGGGCTCCCGCCTCGGACGGCTGAGGACGTGACGGTCTGGCTGTCGGTCATGGGTTCGTCTCCATCAGGGCATCATCGGAAGTCCCGCCCAGGGCGGGCACGTTGGGACGTCCCCGTCCCTTCCCCGACGCGTACGCATCACACGCCGTGGCCCATCGATCACCCGAACGGATGAACACGGGCCCGCCCCGCGCCGGGCAGCGGCGCAGGGCGGGCCGGGCGGGCGCCGACGTCACCCCCGTGGATGCCGGTGCCCGTGCTCGGGGGACGTCCCGTTGCTCAGGAGACGTCGATCGCGGGGGACTCGCCGGCGTAGTAGTAACCAGGGGCGGTGAACCACGCCACGGCGTAGTACCTGCCCGGAGGCACCGTGGTCAGGTAGCCGTTCACCGAGCCGTAGTAGGCGTCCTGCCGGCTGCACGCCGTGCCGCCGTACTGGTTCCCGGCCCCGTCGACGATCTTGACGCACAGGTCGATGGTGTTGTGCACCTGGTCCATGGTGTAGGCGGCGGCCCGGATGTTGCGTCCGCCCTCCGAGCTGATGCAGGACTGGGTCAGCACGCCGTCGGCGTAGTACGGGGCCCGGCAGCCGCCGTTGTCGGCCGAGGCGGTGCCGGCGGCGAACAGGGTGGCGGTCGCGGTGAGCGCCAGCACCCCGGCCGACGCGGCGAGGCGGAGTTTCACAGGGGCTCCTTCGGCATGGGAGTGGTCGGTCCGTGCTTCTCGCATCGGGAACTCACGGTCGCGCCGCGGGACTTGGCGCGTGCGGCGGGTCGCCCCGGCCGGGCCCGGCCGCGCCCGTGGTGTTCCGCCTCAAGGCTGGCCGAAGCGGCGTGTGGAGTCACGAATTCCGTACAACCCCGCACAGGCGGCGGCGCCCTCGGATGCGGGCCAATCCGGTCGCGTGCCAGCCTCGAAGGACGGGTGCCAGTCCGTTCCGCTCCGCCCCGCCGGGCCCCTCTCCGGCGGGGCCCCTGGGAGGTCCACCATGCCTGCCGTCCGCCCGTTGGGCTCGCCGCCCGCCCGCCGTCACCGGGGCGCGGCCGGATGAGCGCCGTCGTGCACCTGTCCGGGCCGGGACGGCCGGGATCGGACCTCGGGGAGCTGGTCGCGCGGGTCGCGCGCGGGGACCAGGACGCGTTCTCGCACCTGTACGACGCGGTGGCCGGGCCGGTGCTGGGCCTGGTGCGCCGCGTCCTGCGGGACCCGGCGCAGTCCGAGGAGGTCGCCCAGGAGGTGCTGTTCGAGGTGTGGCGCACCGCCGCCCGCTACCGGGCCGAACGCGGCGCGGTGATGCCGTGGGTGCTGACCATCGCGCACCGCCGCGCGGTGGACCGGGTCCGCGCCGCGCAGGCCGCCGCCGACCGCGACCGGCGGGCCGCGGCCGCCGCCCACGCCCCGGTGTTCGACGAGGTCGCGGAGCAGGTCGAGGGCCGGCTGGAACGCGAGCAGGTGCGGCGGTGCATGCGCGTGCTGACCGAACTGCAGCGCGAGTCGTTGACGCTGGCGTACTACCGCGGCTTCACTTACCCGCAGGTCGCCGAGGTGCTCGGCGTGCCGCTGGGCACGATCAAGACCCGCGTGCGCGACGGGCTCATCCGCCTGCGCGACTGCCTGGGGGTGGGCGCATGAGCGAGCGAATCGTTGGATGGTGCGCGTTGCGCGAAGCGGCTGCCGGGCGAAGCGAGGTGGGCGCATGAGTGAGCGGAGCGAGCGAATCGTTGGATGGTGCGCGTTGCGCGAAGCGGCTGCCGAGCGAAGCGAGGTGGGCGCATGAGCGTCGCCGACCTGCACACGCTGACGGGCGCGTACGCCGCGCACGCGCTGGACCCGGCCGAGAGCTCGGCGTTCGAGCGGCACCTGGCCGACTGCCCGGCCTGTGCCCAGGAGGTGGCCGAGTTCGCCGCGACCCTGGCCAGGCTCGGGGCGGCGGAGTCCGTGGTGCCGCCGGAGGCCATGAAGGCGCGGGTGATGGCCGCGCTGCCCGCCATCCGGCAGGAGGCCCCGCGGACCGCCCCCGTCCAGCCGGCGGGCCCCGGGCCGGGCCGGCTGCGCCGCGCCTGGCCGAAGCTGGCGCTCGCCGCGTGCCTGGCCGTCGCGGCCGGGGCCGGCGGTCTGGCCGTCCAGGAGCACCGGGAGGCCGACCAGGCGCGGGCGCGGGCCGCCGCTGTCCAGCAGCAGAACCGGTTCGCGGACCTCCTCGCGGCACCCGATGCCCGTACGGCCAGTGGGACGGTGGCCGGCGGGGCGGGCGTGGGCACCGTCGTGTGGTCGCACGGTCGCGGCCAGGCGGCCTTCCTCGCCACCGGCATGCCCGCCCCGGCCGCGGGCAGGACGTACGAGCTGTGGTTCGACGACGCCGGGACGATGCGCCCCGCGGGGCTGCTGCCGGGCGGCGACGGTTCGCTGGTGCTGTCCGGGCCGCTGGGCGGGGCGACGGGCGTCGGAGTGACGGTCGAACCGGCGGGCGGGTCCGCCCACCCGAGCGGCGCGCCGGTCATGCTGCTGTCGTTCACGTGAGGCCGGGCAAGCCTCGACAGGGAGTTCCGCCCGCAGCCCCGTCGGGGTTACTCTCCGGTAGCCCCGGGAGGCCTTCCCCGCCGGGGCCCGCCGACGAGCACCCCGAGGAGCAGCATGCCCGCCGACAGATCCGCCCGATCCGCCCGCCTGTTGAGCGGACTGCTGCTGGGCGCCGGGGTGGCGCACTTCGCCGCCCCGCGCCCGTTCGACGCGATCGTCCCGCGTGCCCTGCCCGGCAGCCCCCGGACCTGGACCCACCTGAGCGGCCTGGCAGAGCTCGCCGTCGGCGCCGCCGTCGCGCACCCGCGCACCCGCCGCGCCGGTGCACTGGCCGCCGCCGGGCTGTTCGTCGCGGTGCTCCCCGCCAACGTGCAGATGGCCCGCGACTGGCGCACCCGCCCGGCGCCGCTGCGCACCGCCGCCGTCGCCCGGCTCCCGCTGCAGGTGCCGCTGGTGCTCTGGGCGCTGCGGGTGGCCCGGAGCTGATCCCGTTGCCGTGCCGTCCAGCATGCAGGTGGGCGGCTTCGCGCGAACGGGCCCGTCCCGGCGGCCGGTCACCGCTCGTACGGCTGAACCGGCGCATCGCGCGTCCCGGCCGGGCGTTGACCACGGCATGAAGACCAACACCTGGGCCGGCGTGGTCGCCGGTGCCGCCCTGCTGGTGACGGGTGCGACCCTCGCCCCCGTCGCCGGCGCGGCCGGTGCGCCGGTCGCACCGCACGATCCGTACACCCGCACCGAGCTGTTCTTCGGCACCGAGCGCCCCGACGGCGGTCCCGCCGTCACGGAGCAGGAGTTCCAGGCCTTCGTCGACTCGGAGATCACGCCGCGCTTCCCGGACGGCCTGACCATCGAGGACGGCCGGGGCCAGTACCGCGACCGCCACGGCGTCATCGAGCACGAACGGTCCTACCTGGTCACGCTGTTGTACCCGCTGCCCGCCGCGCGGACGGCGGGCGCCGCGGTGGAGGAGATCCGCCGGGCCTACGACCAGAGGTTCCAACAGGAGGCCGTGGGCCGCGTCGACGAGTCGGTGAGGGCCTCGTTCTAGCCCGCGCCACGACGCGCCGGAGGCCGTCCCGTCGGCGGACCGGTGTTCCGCGTGCATCAGCCGTTGCCGGTCACGGCCTTCACTGCTCCGGCGATCGACGGAGGCAGGCTGTCGATCGTTCCCGAACCGGTGGTGGCGGCAGCGGTGTTACGGGCCCTCGGCCTCGGCGAGTCGTGCTCCTGGGATCCTGGTCGCATGGACGATCTCGCCGGCACGCAGGCCCCGCTCCGACAGCTGACCGACCCCTCCGAGGCTCTCGCCGCTCTGGAGCGGGCGGTCCCTGACCTGGCGCGGCTGCGCCTGCCGGAGCCGAGGAGCATCGACTGGCGGCTCGTGGAGGCCGACCTGGGTGTAGGTCTGCCGACGGATTTCAGGCTCCTCTGTGAGCGCTACCCGTCCTTCGTCCTCGGGGACTTCCTCGGCCTGGGCGGTCCGGAGCCGGGCGGTGAGCGCCGCTGGGTGGAGGGCCTGCGCGAGACGCTGGAAATCGTCGACGAGTGGTGCGCGGAAGCCGATCTGGACGTCCCGCTCCACCCGTACCCCGCCCCCGGCGGCTTGCTGCCGTGGGCGGGTTCCCATCAGGGCGACCTCTTCCTGTGGACCACCGACCCGGCCGGGCCGGAGGAATGGACGGTCACGGTAGCCTCCCGGAGTTCCGTCTGGTGGCACTACACCGGCGGAGCCGTCCAGTTCCTGGCCGACCTGGTCACGGGCGCGGTGGAACCGTGGGCCCTGCCCAAGGTCCGCTCCCAGGCCGGGAGATGGTGAGCCCGCCGGGAGAGGGCCGCTTCCCGGCTGGTAGCGTGGCGATCTTCGCCAGGCGCAGGCCGGCGGAGTCCCCGAAGGCGAACGCCCATGACCGACATGCACGTCCACCGGGCGAGGCTGCGCCTCGACGCTGCCTTGGATGGCCTCGCCGACGCCTTCCGCGGCGCGGTCGCGCACCCCGACGAGCACAACTGCGAGTGTCACTGGGGCAGCGCCGAGGAGCTCGCCCTCCTCAAGGTGCCCGGGGTTGTGCTCGATCCCGACCTCCTCCGGCGGAGTTGGCACATCCCCGGGTGGGGCGACCCCGGAGCCGTGCTCCGCCGCATCCTGCCCCAGCTCGCGGGTGCCGTCGTCGACAGCCGGTCCGAGTCGTACCGGTACCGGGACGAGATCGGGGTTGTCCTCGCCCGCGCGGACTGGCAGACGTGGCCCCCGGAACAGGCTGCGGCTGTACGGGAGTTCCTGCACGCGTTCTGGGCCCACACCCTCGTCACCCCCGACCCCGCCGCGTACGCGCCCCGGACCCTCGTCCTGTGCGTCGAGGCGTCCGGCGAACTGAGCCCCTGGCTCGACGTCTGGGAGGCGCTGGACCACCCGGCGGCCGATCGTCGCCTCGCGGAGGCCGTCGACGAGTGGGGCGACGACCTGCTCGCCGATGAGTTGCCCTGGTGGACCTGGCACGACGACAATGACGGCATGGTGGCCGTCCTCACCGCCTGGCTCATCCGCCACGCCCCTGCCCGGCTGAGAGCCATCGGCACCCCGGACGACCTGCTCCACCGCCTGCGGCTGATCGGCCTCACCGGGCCCGCCCGGTGGACCGATCCGCACTGGCCGAACCACACCGACTGATCGCACGCGACCCGACCGGCTGCTCCGACGCCATGCCCTGGTCGGGCGGGCCCGCCGCACGGCAACGGGGGAGCCCCGAGACCCGTCAGTGCGCGCGGGCGACGACCACCGGGCACGTGGCGTGCTGCGTCACGCGCGTGCTGACCGAGCCGAGCAGGGCGCGGCTGAAGCCGCTGCGGCCGTGGCTGCCCACCACGAGCAGCTCGGCGCCCCGGGAGGCGTTCAGGAGCACGTCGGACGGGTCGCCCATCACCATCGTCCGCCGCACCTCCACCGTCCGGCCCTCGCCGAGCACCCGGTCGCCGAGCACGCGGTCGAGCTCGTCGGCGAACCGCTTCTCGGCCACCTCCCGGTCGAAGGAGTGGTCCACCACGGGCGCCGACCAGCCGATGTGGCTCGGCGGCTCCCAGGCGCCCACCGCGTCCACGACGCCGCCGATCAGGGTGGCGTGCCGGAGGGCCCAGCGCAGCGCGGCGTGCGACGACGGCGAGCCGTCGACGCCGACCACGACGCGGGGAGCGGAATCGTGCGCGTTCATCTGTGTCGCCACCTGTACCGTCACCGTCCTGTGAACCGTTGGAGCCCCTCGTCCACCGTGCGTGCCGTCCTCGGCGGGCGCCAGTACGGCCTGCCACCCGGGTGACGGGCGCCGGCCGGGTCAGCCGTACGGGACGACGGCGACCGGGCAGTGGACGTGGTGGACCACGGCGTGCGCGACGGGCCCCAGGTGGTGGTGGCGCAGGGGCGTGTGCCGGGCGCGGCGGCCCACGACGAGCAGCCTGGCCGTCGCCGCTGCGTCCACGAGCTCGACGGCCGCCTTGCCCCGGACCAGGTCGGCGGTCACGGCCACCTCGGGGTGACGGGCCCGCCAGACCTCCACGGCCTTGGCGAGCCCGTTCCACTCGACGCTGGAGATCTCGCCCTCCAGCCCGCCGATGGCGCCGTACGACATGTACTCGGTCCCGGCCGGCGGGGACCACACGTGGACGACCCGCAGCGGCGCCGAGCGGACGGCGGCGGCCTCGAAGGCGAACGCCAGCACGTCCTCCGCAGGGTGCGCCAGGTCGAGCCCGACGACCACAGGACCGTCCGACTCGCCTCCCTGCGCGCCCGGGGCCTGCGCGCGGACGAGCACCACCGGACAGGCCGCCCGGCGCAGCACCTCCTGGCTCACCGAGCCGGTCAGGTACCCGCGGATGGTGCCGAGGCCGTGCGAGCCGAGCGCGAGCAGGGCGGCGGTTCGGCCGGCCTCCTCCAACGCCTCGACGGGGTCACCCGACACCGGCGACGCGGTCACCGGCACCCCGGGTGCCATCTCGCTCAATTCCGCTTCCCGGGAGGCGAGTTGCTCCTGTGCGCGGCGGAAGGTCTCGTCCCGTCCCGCCACATCCCGATGCGGCCCGGGCCAGGCCTGGAGGAGCGTCAGCGGACACCGGCGGCGCTGCGCCTCGCGGACGGCCCATTCGGTGGCGGCGAGGCTTTCGGGCGAACCGTCGAATCCGACGACGACGGGAGCGTTCACGGCCGGCACCCTCAGTCCCGCAGCGAGCCGAGCGCGGCACGCAGCCGCCGCCCGGCCTCGTCCGCGACCTCGCCGAGCCCACCGTCCGACCCCGCGAGCGCGACCAGCACCTGGGGATCGACGGCCTCGACGACGGCGCCGTCACCGTCCGCCCGGACGACCACGTTGCACGGGAGCAGCAGCCCGATCCGCCGGTCGGCCCGGAGCGCGCGGTGGGCGAGGGAGGGGTTGCAGGCACCGAGGATCACGTAGTCCTCGACCTCCTCGCCGATCTTCTCCCGGAGGGTCGCCCGGATGTCGATGGTGGTCAGGACACCGAAGCCCTGCTCCTTGAGCGCGGCCGTGACGGCCTCCACCGCCTCCGCGAACGGCCGGCCGAGCCGGACGCCGAAACCGTAGTCCACGATCTCCTCCTCGGGGTCCCGCCCAGTATCGACGGGCCCGCCACTCACCGCCTCCCGGCGCGGGGCGAACCGGGCAGAGGCGGATACGGCCGTTGCGACCAGATGTGCGGATGACGTCGACCGAGGCAGAATTGGACGCCGCAGATCTCGCGACCGTCTGCCGGGCGTTGGCAGACCTCCAGTACGTGGTGATCCCCGAGGAGCTCATCGAGACCGACTACCGAGGACCGAGCCCGCTCTCCAGCCACGTGACGCGGCCGACCTGGTGGGACCGGTTCTCCGGGATCTACTGACGGTCACTCACCCCGAGCGTCCGTTGTCGTACCGGCCCGGTAGCGTGCCACGTGCCGAGTGCAGACGAGAGCGTTGACGGGGAGTTCACTTGACCGGGCACGACACGCGGACCGGGCTCGCCGCCCTGCTTCTCGACGGACTCTGGCCGGGTCTTGATCGAGCCGGTCTGAACGTCGTGGAGTACGACCCCGAGTGGCAGTCGCCCTGTCAGCTGGGGGAGCCCGACCCCGACGGCATGATCCGGTGGAAGCCTGTGCCAATGGACCGGGCCCCCGACTTCGCCGATCTTGAGGCCGCAGTCGCCGCCATCGGCGGGGTGCTGCATCCGGACGTGACAGCGTTCTACGGCAGCCTCTGGTGCGGCCCGGTGGACGGGTTGGAGCACTCCGGTGAATCGGTGTCGCTCCGCACGCTGTGGAACGAAGCGGAACTCCAGCGCACCGTGCGCGGCCTGGCCGAACACGCGCGGCGGCAGGCGGCGGAGTTCGGCGGTGCCATCTCGTTCCCCGTCGCCGGCTCCTACTCCGACCTGTCCTTCGCCCTCGACAACGCCACCGGCGAGATCCTGCTCCAAGAGGCCGGCCACCCCGGTGGTCGCCTGGTCGCGCCGTCGTTGGCCGAGTTCCTGGCGGACTTGTAGGCGGGGCCGCAGCGGGCTCCTACCGGCTCAGGAACCCTTTCGCCTTCTGCACCAGGTCCGGCGGCAGGTCGCTCGACTCCGAGACGATCGCTCCGAGCTCCTGCGCGAGCCCGGGCGTCTCGCTCCAGACTACCGGGCTCCTGGTCAGCACTGTGTTCAGCAGATCGCCCGCATACATGTCGCCCTCCGCCATCGGGTCGTCCCGCAGTACCTCCAATGAAAGCGGCAGGAGATGAGCAAGGCCGACGTCCTGTCCGATCATCAGTCGCAGGTCCTCGATGGTCAGCTCGCCGATCGGCTTCTGCCGAAGGGCGTGCACGGTCAAGACCAGACGGGTCGCATCCGCCGGCGGTGCCGGCCAACGGTCGTGCTCAAGCTCCTCAAGGGTGCGGTCACGGTCCACGGGGCCGGTCATCGGTCGATCGTCCCCGCGGCGACCTGTTCGAGGAACTCGTGCAGTGCCCGGCACAGGGTCTCGGGCTGTTCCAGGTGGACGTCGTGGCCCGCTGCGGGGACGCTCATGGCCACCGTCTCGGGGCGGCGTTGGAGCATGGCCTCCGTCTCGTCCCGGGGGATGATGCCCGATTGGCCCAGGACGACCAGTGTCGGGCAGGTGATGCCCGTCCACTCGTCCCAGAAGGCGCGCCGGGCGTTCTCCGCCAGCGCTTCGACCATCACGTCCCGGTCGAAGCGCGGCCACCACCCGCCGTCCCGCTCGTCCAATCCGTCCGCCCAGGCCTCGCCGACCGCACCGCCGCCGAAGAACTCGACCGCCGCACCGCGTGACGGGAAGGGCCTCGGCCACGCCTCCAGCGCCGCGCCGATCTCGGCGGGGACGTCCGGGCTCGGGCCGCCGGCTCCCGCCTCGACGAGGACGAGGCCGCCCGGGAGGTCGGGGTGCGCGGCGGCGGTGAGCATGGCGGTGTGGCCGCCCAGCGACTGCCCCACCAGGACCGGGCGGTGCAGGTCGAGCTGTTCGACGACAGCGGCGACGTCGGCGACGTACGCGGCGCGGGAGACGTCTCCGGGGCGGCGCGTGCTGGCGCCGTGGCCGCGCTGGTCCACGGCGACGACCCGGTGGCGGGGGCTCAGGCTCCGGGCGATGGTGTCCCATTCGCCCGCGTGGCCGGCCAGTCCGTGCAGCAGGAGCACCGGGGCTCCGGAACCGCCCCAGTCGCGGCAGGAGATGCGGACGCCGTCGCGTATCACGGTGTGCTCGGTCCAGGCCATGCCGGGTTCTCCAGGAGGCGGGTGCGGTTGGTGAGTTGGTGGCGCGGCCCGCCCCAGGAGGGGCGGCTCGCCTTGCCGTCGAGCCAGAGGGTATACAAGCAGTTCACGGCTGCTCGCCGCCGGCCAGTTCGCCTTGGCTCGTCCTGGCCACCTCCACGGACCGCGCCATGTTCTCCGGCCACGATGACCTCCAGCCCCCGGCCGAACTCGAACGGCTGGCCGACGAGCGCGGGCGGGTCAGGCGGTCGAGCGACGGTCGGGGAACGCCACGGTCCCGACCGTCTCCCAGGACAGTTCCCAGGCCGTCTCGCCCTGCGGGCGGGGACGCTCCTCGAAGAGGACGTCGAGCAGGTGGAGCCCGGTGAAGCGGACGGGGACGTGGCTCGGGGAGATCCGGCGGAGCGCGGTCTGCAGGGCGTCCGAGGAGGCCTCGGCCCAGGCGTAGCCGAGGGAGATGTGGGGCCTGCCGCCGTTGTGGAGCAGGGCGCCGGGGCCGCGCACCTCCCGGATGGCGTCGCGCACGCGCTCGCGCAGGTCGACGAGGCCGTCGTCGGGGGACACATCCAGGAAGGCGCCGGCCCGGTTGGCGATCGGGGAGCCGACGACGACCTCCAGCGGACCGGCCGTGGCCAGGTGCTCGTGCAGGGCGGTGAGGAGGTCGTCGCGCTCGTCCGTGGTGATCTTGTCGGCCGTGGTGTCGGCGACCATCTCGACGGTGCAGTGCAGCGTGCCGTCGACGAGCGGGGTGATCGGGAACGGGCGCATCGCCTCGTGGCACTCGGCCACCAGGCGGGCCAGCGGGGGGTGGGCCGCCTGGTCGGGGACGGCGTAGACGTGCAGGACGCGCGCGCCGTCGGGCCAGGGGGCGCCCTGGAACTTCGGGACGAACTTCTCCACGGTCTCTTCTCCCTAGGCTCGGGGGACTTCAGCTCGGGGGACTTCAGCATCCCGGAAACGGACGGCCGTGTCCTCGCCGTCCGGGAGTCCGGGAATCCGGGGGCCCGTGGGCTCGCCTTGGCCGTCACATCGTCACATCGTCACCGCGGAGCCGCCGCCGGCCGGCGATCAGTCCGGCTGCTCCGCGAGCAGGGCCCGGCAGTCGGCGCGGAAGCGGTCGTCGGCGTCGGTGTCGTACCGCGTCCCGCGGCTGTGGTCGCCGTTGTTGTCGACGCGGCGGGGGTCGGCGAGTTCGGCGTGCAGCAGTTCCGGGAAGCCGGGCGGGAGGTCGCGCTCGGCCTGCTCGCGCCGGAGTGCCGCCGCGATGAGCGGGCGGACGGGGCGACTGCGCGTCCACAGGGTGCGCAGCAGGTCGTCGTCGGGCCGGGCACGGGATTCCGCGGGTCCGGTGGCCCGGGCGGCGAGGAGGAGGCGGACGAGGGTTCGGTCGTGCTCCTCGATGGCGAGTTCGGCGGCGAGGGCGGTGCGGATGCGCTCCCCGAGCGGGGCGGCGTCCGCGCCCATCGCGGCGGCCAGTTCGAGGGCGTGGAAGCGCGGGAACCAGTCGTCGGTGTCCGCGATCAGGGCGTCGAGTACGGGCAGGATCTCGGCGGGGTCCTGTCCGGCGTGCCACAGCGCGCGGGCGGCCTCGACCCGGGTGACGGGGTACGGGTCGCCGAGCAGTTCGCGCAGGACGGGCAGGGCGTCCTCGGCGTCGGGGCCGAGGCCCTCGGGGTCGGACAGGACCGTGCGGAGGCCGTGGTGCAGCGAGCCGGTGGTGTCCCGGGTGAGGTCGAGGCACGCGGCCAGCACCGGGCCGATCACCACGTGCGCCCGCGGGTGGCCGGTGGCGGCCATGGCGGCGAGGAGCCGGCCGACTTCGGCCAGGGCGGTGTCGTCGATGACGCCGTCCACCTCGCAGCGCTCGGTCGCGGGGTGCGCCCGGGAGAGCAGTGCGGAGAGCATCTCGTGGGCGTACGGGCGAAGTTGGCGGCAGTAGAGCGCCAGGTCCTCGGGGACGGAGCGGCCGGCGAGCAGCGGCGCGAGGAGGCCGACGGCCCGTTCGTCGCCCGCGGCGGCGAGGAGTTGGATGCACTGGCCGGGCAGGTAGCGCTCCCAGCCCCAGCCGGTGCGGTACCGGCCGTCGTCGGCGATCGTGGCGGCGGTGTCGAGCAGGTCGGGAGAGAGCGGGAACCGGCCGAGGCGCAGCTCCTGGGCCGCTGCTGCGGCGAGTTGCGGGTCGGAGCCGCGGAGGAGCCGGCCCAGCGCTTCGGCGGTCCGTGCGGCATTCGCGTCGGGGACGCGCCATCCGCTGTGCAGGTCGCCCGCCCGGTCGACGGCGGCCTGCGGGCCGTGCGGGTCTCCGTGGCGCAGTGTGTGCAGCACGAGCCGGTGACGTTCCGGCACTCGGTCACCGAGGGCGTCGATGAGGTCGTCGAGTGCTTCGGCGACGAGTTCGTCGGTGTCCTCGGTGAAGGACGCGGTCTGCAGGGTGCGCAGGTGCGAGAGGAGGGTGTCGGTTTCGGGGCGGGGCTCGCCGGGTGATGCGGTGGGGTGTTGCCGGGCGCGGTCCAGGGCGGCCGTCGCCCGGTCCGTGAGGCCCTCGGGCAGGTGCTGCGGGGTGTGGCGGGCGAGGGCGGCGAGCGCGGCCAGTTCCGTCGCCGGGTCCTGGCCGGGCTCGGCGAGCCCGGCGAGCGCCCGCGTGGCCCGCAGCTGCTGGGGCGGGTCGTCGCTCAGCCGCCCGGCCAGGGTGCTCAGGGCGATGACGTGGGCGTGGCGGACCGTCGGGTCGTGCTCCTCGGCGGCGGCCGGCGTGGTGATGAGGTTCAGGACGGTTGCGGGTCGGGTGTGGCGGCCTGCCAGGAGGACTGCGGCTGCCGCGCGCACGTCCGGTTCGGCGTCGGCCAGCAGTGCGGTCAGGCCGGGCAGCCGCTGTTCCAGCGCTTCGCGCGCCAGCAGGCCGTACGCGAGCTCCAGGTCGTCGCCCCAACAGCCGGTCTCCTGCGCCCTGGTGACGACGGCCTGCGGGTCGGGCAGGTGATCGGCCAGTTCGGCGCGCCGGGCGGCGCTCTCGCCGATGCTGTCGAGCAGGGTGAGCAGGGAGCCCCGGTCGGCGACGGTCGGAGCGGCGGCCAGCGCACAGAGGAACGGCAGGCAGGCGAGGGTGGAGTCGTACACGTCGCCCTGGTGGTGGACCCCTCCGTACAGGGCGTCCAGCGCGTGGTCGCGCTCGGCCGGATCCGGTGATGCGAGGTCGCGCAGCAGGCCGGGGACGTCGGTGGCGGGTCCGTAGGCGTGGTTCAACGCGGCCCAGTCGATGTCGTCGAGCCCGTCGAGCGGGTCGTGCATGTCTCCCCCGAGGTGGTGCGATGGCCGGTCCTTGCGCTGGCCAGTCTCACGGATCGCTCGGACACCTGGTCGGGCGGGGTCGCGCGAGGGTTGTCCGCCCGTGGGGGGTGGGTCTTCGCGGGGTGGACGGCGGTGCTATTTTGAACGCGTTCAAGCACCTTGAACGCGTTCAAAGCATCCTGGGGGTGGAAGATGATGCGATCAATCGCGTCGCACTACGCCGAGCCTCGGCCATGGGGGCTCGCCGCCTGTGCCGGTGCCTCGTGGCTGGTCTACGCCGTCACGTACGCGACGGGTCACGCAGGAGCCGACGGGGAGACGCTCACCCGGTGGTGTCTGGCCGGCTTCAGCACCCTGATTCCCCTGGCAGTGCCCGGGCGCTGGGGCTATCGCGTGGCCTGTCTCGTCGTCGGGTGGCTGCAGTTCGGCCTGGAGCTCGTGGTCTCGCTGCCGTGGCTGATGATGCCGCTGCCCATCCTCGTGGGCTTCTTCCCGTCCGGACTCGTGCTGCTTCTCGCGGGCCGGAAGAACGGCGGCCCGATCGGCAAGACGATCGGCGTCCTGCTGAGCCTGGTCCCCGTCGTGCTCTTCTTCACCGTCTGGGGAAACCGGTGACCGACCTCGCCCCGGACTCGTCTACCGGGGCGCGAGCGTGGGCAGGCTCGGACATGTCTGCACACGTCGACCCGGTTGCACGTTGACCCGGATGAAGGAGCGCCCGATGACCGCAGTGCACGAGTCCGTCCTCGACGCGATCGGCGGGACGCCGCTGTTCCGCCTCGCGCGGCTGGGGGCCGGGATCGCCGCGCCGATCTACGCCAAGGCCGAGTTCCTCAACATCGGCGGGAGCGTCAAGGACCGTGCCGCGCTGTCGATGATCCTGGCCGCCGAGCGGGACGGGCTCCTGGCGCCCGGCGGGACGATCATCGAGGCGACGTCCGGCAACACCGGCATCGGGCTCGCCATCGTGGGCCGCCGGCGGGGGTACCGGGTGATCGCCGGGGTGTCGGACAAGTCGGCGCCCGAGAAGGCGGACATCCTGCGGGCGTACGGGGCCGAGGTGGTGCTCGCGACGACCTCCGTGCCGCAGGAGGACCCGCGGCACCTGTTCAACGTGGTCCGGCGGCTCACCGAGGAGATTCCGGGCGCCTGGCTCGCCAACCAGTACGACAACCTGGCCAATCCGGACGCCCATGTGCGGACCACCGGCCCCGAGATCTGGGAGCAGACCGGCGGTAGGGTCACCCACTTCGTCGCGGGCGTGGGCACCGGAGGCACCGTCACCGGCACCGGCGGGTACCTCAAGCAGGCCTCCGGCGGTGCGGTGACGGTCGTCGGCGCGGATCCCGAGTCCTCGTCGTACGGGGGCGGCGACGGCAGCCCGTGGTTCGTCGAGAGCATCGGCCACTTCCTCCACCCCGAGACGGTCGAGGACCGCTGGCCGCAGGCCTACCGCTCGGAGGTGATCGACCGGTTCGAGCGCGTCCCGGACCGCGAGTCGCTGCTGACGGCCCGCCGGCTCGCGCGCGAGGAGGGCATCCTGGCCGGCCCCTCGTCCGGGACGGCGGTGGCGGCGGCGCTGCGGGTGGCGCGCGGGCTGGGACCGGACGACCTGGTCGTGGTGCTGCTGCCGGACTCCGGCCGGTCCTACCTGTCCAAGGTCCACAACGACGGGTGGATGCGGCGCCTGGGCTTCCTGGAGGAACCGGGGGAGGGCGAGCTGCGGGCGGCCCTGGAGGGGGCCGGCCCGCTGGTGACGGTCGGCGCGGACGCGACCGTCGGCGAGGCGCTGGAGGCCCTGCGGGCCGTGCCGGGCGGGGTCGCTCCGGCGGTGCTGCCGCGGGCGGCGCGGCCGTACGGGGTGGCCGAGGCGGAGGTGCTCGGCTCGGTGTCCCGGGAGGTGCTGCGGGCGGCGCTCGCGGACGGCGGCGCCAAGCCCGACGGCCCGGTGCGCCCGTTGCTCGGGCCGGCCCTGCCGACGGTCGGGGTCGGGCAGCCGGCCGCCGAGGCGCGGGCCGCGCTGGCGGGCGGGCACGCGGCGGTGGTGGTGCTGGTGGATGGGAAGGCGGCCGGGGTGCTGACGAAGGCGGCGCTCGCCTGAAGGTCCCCGCCGGCACCGCGTGGACGGCGAACGGCGGGCTGCGGCCGCCGATGCCCGTGCTCTCCACGCACGTTCGTCGGACCGAGCGGGTTGCCGTCGTTCTTCATGGTGCGCGCCTCCAGCTCCGCCACCTGACCTGGGGGGCTAACCCCCGCAACTATTCGGGTGGTAGCCGGTTGGGCGAGGGGCTGGCGGACGCGGCACGCTGGGCGTGAACGGGGAACGGGCAGCACGAACAGGGGATGTCGATGAGGGCACGTACGGGGACGGCGGCGCTGTGGGCGGGCGTGTGCGCGGTGGCGGTCACGGGGCTTCTCCCGGCTACGGCCGTCGCGGAGCCGGTGCGGGTGCCGGGGAGGGGGCCGCTGTTGGTGTCGGTGTCGGGGGAGACGGCGCCGCCCGCCGGCCTCGCCGAGGGCGTCCAGCAGGCGGTCGCGGACGGGTTCCCGGGGGTCCTGGCCTACGCCAGGGACGGGGAGCGGGAGTCGCGGGTGGCGGCCGGCGTCGCGGACCTCGCGACCGGCGAGCGGGCCCGGCCGGACCAGCGGTTCAGGATCGCCAGCAACACCAAGTCGTTCGTGTCGACGGTGCTGCTGCAACTGGAAGGGGAGGGAAGGCTGTCCCTGGACGACAGCGTGGAGAAGTGGCTGCCCGGAGTGGTCGACGGGAACGGCAACGACGGCTCGGCCATCACCATCCGCCACCTGCTCAACCACACCGCGGGCATCTACGACCCCACCACCGAGCCCGAGTTCTTCGCCCCCTACCTGGAGGGCCACGTCCGGGACTACGTCTACACCCCGCGCGAGGTGATCGCCCGCGCCGTCCGGCACGAGCCGCTGTTCGCGCCCGGATCCGGCTGGTCGTACTCCAACACCAACTACCTGGTCGCCGGTCTGGTCATCGAAGCGGTCACGCACCACAGCGCCTCCGCCGAGATCCACCGGCGGATCCTCGCCCCGCTCGGCCTCGACAACACCACCTTCCCACTGACCGATCCGGCCATCCACGGCCCCCACCTGCACGGTTACGACTTCAAGCACCAGGACGTGACGCGCTTCAGCCCGTCCTACGACTGGACCGCCGGGGCCATGATCTCCACCGTCAACGACCTGGCCCACTTTCACCGGGCGCTGTTCACCGGCGAGCTGCTGCGCCCCGCCCAGCAGCGCGAACTCCTTACGACGGTGCAGTTCCCCCACGCACCGGCGTACGGACTCGGCGTGCAGCACATGGACGTGTCGTGCGGCGCGGCGCCGGGCACCCGGACGATCGGCGCCTGGGAGACCGACGGCGGCGGGCCCGGTTTCACCAGCGTCTCGCTCACCACCACCGACGGCGAGCGGCAGCTGGTCCTCGTCGGCAACCTCTACGACCTCGGCGCCGACCTGAAGGGCGAGCCGCCCGTCCCGCTGAGCAAGGGGATGATGCAGGCGCAAACGGCAGCGCTGTGCGGCTGACGCGCGGCCGCGGCGCCGTGTACGACCGGGGAGAGGCCGGCCCGGGCCGGCCGAGAAGGCAAGCCGACGTGCGACACCCGTCAGGCGATCCGGTTCACCGCGAACTGCCGGGCGCACCGGCGTCCGCCGCCGCGTGGCCGGTGGGCGTCGGCCGCTGTCGGTCGTGACCGCTACTGTCTGCGGTCATGGGACTTTCGATCACCGTGGGACTCCTGGACGACCAGGCGAGGAACGACGCCGAGGGACTGGTGCACTTCCGAGGCGCCTTCGCGCGCCTGAGCGCGGCGCTCGCGGACGGCGGCGTCGACTGGCACGAGCCGGAGATCGCCGATCCGCCCGCCGCGCCCGCCGTCTCCGCCCACTTCCCGTACAGCTACCTGTACCACCTGCGTCGCGTCTTCGTGCTCGCCGGGCGCGGCGAGCGGCTCACTCCCGCGCTGGAGACCGACGCCGAGCAGTACGAGCGCGACGGCCGGAAGATCCAGGACGAGACGTCCATGTTCGCCTCCCATCTGCTCTGCCACGCCGACAATTCGGGCTACTACATACCCGTGGACTTCGACGATCCGCTCTTCCTCCCGGAAGAATCGGACGTCGCCGGGTACGGCATGGTCGGCTCCAGCCAGCGCCTGCTGGCCGAACTGGCGAGCCTCGCACCGTCACTCGGCATCCACCTCGACGCCGACGGCACGCTCCCCGCGGCGGAGGACTCCACCCTCGCGGACCTCGAGCCGGGGTCCCCCTTCGAAACGGAGAAGATCGCCTGGCACCAGCTGTACCGCGCCTGCCGGGCCAGCATCGCCGACGGCAAGGCCATCGTGTTCCTCTGAGCCCGGCTGGCGTGGCCGGTCGGGACCGCAGCTCCGGTCAGCCCGCGAGGTGCTCCAGGAGGAGGGGCATGATGCGGTCGGCGTCGGCTTCCGGGAGCCAGTGGGTGGCGCCTTCCAGGGGGACGAAGCGGTAGGGGGCGCTCACGTGCTTGGCCGTCAGTTCGGCGGCGTCGCGGCCCAGGGCCATGTCCTCGGTGCCCCAGACGAAGAGCGTGCGGACGGTGATCTCCCCGGCGGGCACCCGGAGTTCGTCGTTGATCGCGCGGTACCAGTTGAGGCCGGCGGTCAGTGCGCCCGGCTCGGTGAGGCGACGGACGTTGGACTCGATGAGCTCCTCCGTCAGTGCGCCCCGGTAGAGGGTGTGCAGGCGGGCCGCGCCGTCGGCGAGCATCCCCTGCTCGGCGACGTTGCCCGGCTGGCGGAAGAGCTTGACGTACTGCGAGCGTTCGCGCTGGTCGCTGCCGTTGTTCATGGCCTCGAAGAGCGCCTCGGGGTGCGGCGTCGCGAGGACGGTCAGGCTGTGGAGCCGCTCCGGGTGGGCGGAGGCCAGCGCCCAGGCGACGAGGCCGCCCCAGTCGTGGGCGACCAGGTGGAAGCGCGGCGAGCCCAGTGCGTCGGCGAAGCCGAGGGCGTCCGCGACGAGGTGCTCGACGGCGTAGTCGGCGATGTCCTCGGGGCGGGCGTCGGGGGAGTAGCCGCGCTGGTCGACGGCGACCGCGCGGTAGCCGGCGGCGGCCAGCGCCGTCAGTTCGGCGGTCCAGCAGTCGGCGAACTCGGGGAAACCGTGCAGCAGCAGGACGAGTTCACCGTCGGCGGGCCCGGCGGCGAGCGCGTCGAAGGTGTGCGGGCCGACGGTCAGCCGGGTGGGAGTGGGCGTGGTGGTCATGAGACGAGCTCCTGTCGGTTGTACGTCAACAGGACGATCACACCACAGGGTTGACGGGGTGACGACAGGGGGTCGGTCGGACGAAGGCGGGCCGGGGCAGTCGCAGGCTGTTACAAGGCGGTGACGTTTCGACCACAACCGACCGGCGCGGTGCGGCGTCCGTATACATGACAGGGCCCGAACCGCACCGGACACCGCGGTCGGGCCGGCACCCACCTCCCCTCGAAAGAGGTGTACCCGTGATCGTCTCCAAGCGGAACTCCATGCGCCTGGCCGCCGTGACCGCCGTCAGCGTGCTCTCCATCGGCCTGGCGGGCACCGCCATCGCCGCCACCCCGTCCGCCCCGGCGGCGCAGCCCGTCGCCGCCGCGGCCGCCGCCCAGGCCGGGATCACCGCCAAGCCGTCGGTGACGTCCGTCCGTGCCTGGGAGCTGTTCCGGGTCAACGGCACGACCACCGGCCTCAAGCCGGGCACCAAGGTGACCCTGCAGCAGAAGCAGCACGGCAAGTGGGTCACCCTGCCGGCGTCCGTGAACACCAACCGCAACGGCGCCTACTCGCTCGGCGTGAAGCTCGGCATCAAGGGCCTGAACGAGCTGCGCATCGTCAGCGGGAACACCGCGTCGCCCGTGTTCACCGTGACCGTGCGCTGACGTGCGGCCACGGTCGCGGTCGTCGTCAACTGCCGGGGTGGCAGCTGACGCCGGGACCCGCGGGGGGGGTGGTGTGTTCGGCGCGGCCCCCCACCCCGCGTCGGGGGGGGGGGGGGGGCGCGGGGGTGGGGGGGGCGGCGGGCGCCCCGGGGGGGGGGGGGGGGGGGGCGCCCCGCCCCCCCCCCCCGGGGGGGGGGGGCGCCCCCCCCCCCCTCGGCCTGTGATCAGCGGAACGCGGCGGCGTTGCGGGCGGCCCAGTCGGCGAACGGGCGCGGCGCGCGGCCGAGGACGCGCTGGACGTCGGGGCTGATCCGCAGTTCGGCCGGGTTCGGGGAGCCGAGGATGTCCAGGGTGTCGTCGGCGAGTTCCACCGGCATGGCCCGGGACATCGCCGACCTGGCCTCCTCGCGCGTGAGCTCGGCGAACCGGACGGGCGAGCCCAGCGCGGCGGCGATGGCCTCTGTCTGCCCGCGGGGCGTGATGAGCTCCGGGCCGGTCAACTCGTAGACGCCGCCGGTGTGCCCGTCCTCCACCAGGCAGGCGGCCGCGACCTCGGCGATGTCGGCCGGGTCGACGATCGGCACGCCGACGTTGCCGAAGGGGGCGGCGACGGCGCGCTGCGTACGGACGGACTCGGCCCACCAGAGGGCGTTCGAGGCGAAGCCGCCCGGCCGGAGGATCGTCCACTCCGTTCCGGACTCGCGCAGGGCGTCCTCCACGCCGCGTATCGCGATCCGCGTCGGGCCGAACGGCCTGGTCGCCACACCCTGCGAGGACAGCAGGACGATGCGCCGGACCCCGCGAGCCGCGGCCCGGCCGATGATGTCGGCGGGGTCGGCGCCGGCGGCGTGCATGTCGCCGGACAGCAGGAGGAACAGTGCTTTCGCCCCCGTCAGGACGGGCTCAAGGCCGGCGGGCCCGGTGAGGTCGGCCGCGACATGGCGGACTCCGTCCGGTACCGGCGCAGTGCGTCGCGACACCGCCGTCACCTGGTGGCCCGCGGTCGCGAGCGCCTGCACCAGCGGTCGGCCCACGTTTCCGGTGGCCCCGGTCACCACGATCATGATCAGCTCCTTGCTCGACAGCTCGATGGCTCGATTTCCTGAGGTGGCCTTCACGGTAGGAGTCGGAGCTAATCTTTCGTAAGGACATACCTTGAGGTAAGCTCATAACATGGTGGGAGGAATGCAGTTCAGGCAGGCCGAGGCCGGCAAGCGGTATGAGGTGTTTCACACCGACTGCCCCGCGCGCGACGTGGTCGACCACGTGACCAGCAGGTGGGGCGTCTGGGTGCTGATCTCGCTGGGGAGCAACGCGCTGCGCTTCTACGAGCTGCGCGAGAGCATCCACGGGATCAGCGAGAAGATGCTCGCCCAGACCCTGCGCGTCCTGGTCCAGGACGGCCTGGTCTGGCGCGAGGTCGAACCGACGTCACCGCCTCAGGTCACCTACGGGCTGACCGAGTTCGGCCGGGAGGTCGCCGAGCCACTGGCCGACCTGTTCGACCGGATCACCCGCCGCCTGCCCCCGCGCGACGCCGGGTAGCCCACGCAGCGGCCATCGGCGGGCGCCTGCCGCGCACCGCCGGCTGGGCTCTGCCCGTGGCGAATCTGCGGCGGGCAGAGAAATCGCATCCGAGGGTCTTCGGCGGTCGAGAGTGATGGGGACAGCATCCCCGGCTCTTCGAGGAGACCTGATGACTCCACTCGGCACCCTCCTGCCCCGCGCGGAGGAGGGAGACACCCCGCCCAGCCGGTTCGACGACCACCTCGCGGCTCAACTGCTCGCCCAGCGGATCGTCCTGCTGGGCACGCAGGTCGACGACGTGTCGGCCAACCGGGTCTGTGCGCAGCTGCTGCTGCTCTCGGCGGAGGACCCGCGCACCGACATCTGCCTGTACATCAACAGCCCGGGCGGGTCGGTCACCGCGGGGCTCGCCATCTTCGACACCATGCGGCTCATCCCGAACGACGTCTCGACGCTGGCGATGGGCTTCGCCGCCAGCATGGGGCAGTTCCTGCTCAGCGTCGGCGCGGCCGGCAAGCGGTTCGCGCTGCCGAACGCGCGGATCATGATGCACCAGCCGTCGGCGGGCATCGGGGGCTCCACCGCGGACATCGAGATCCAGGCGGAGAACCTCCTGTTCACCAAGAAGGCCATCGAGCGGATCACCGCCGAGCACACCGGGCAGAGCGAGGAGACGATCGCGCGCGACGGCGACCGCGACCGCTGGTTCACGGCCGAACAGGCCAGGGAGTACGGGATCGTGGACCGGGTGGTGGAGTCGCTCGCCGACATCCGCCCGGCCTCGTCGCGCCGACGGATGGGGCTGTGACATGGGGTCGTACACGGTTCCGTACGTGATCGAGCGCACCGCGCAGGGCGAGCGGTCCTACGACGTCTTCAGCCGGCTGCTGAACGAGCGGATCATCTTCCTCGGCACCGAGATCGACGACGGCGTCGCCAACGTGGTCATCGCCCAGCTCCTGCACCTGGAGTCGGAGAACCCGGAGCGCGAGATCTCGATCTACCTCAACTCGCCCGGCGGATCGTTCACTTCGCTGATGGCGATCTACGACACGATGACGTTCGTCCAGGCGCCGATCTCCACGTTCTGCGTGGGCCAGGCGGCATCGACGGCGGCGGTGCTGCTGGCCGGCGGGGATCCCGGGCGGCGGTTCGTGCTCCAGCACGCGCGGGTGCTGCTGGGCCAGCCGGCCAGCGGCGGGCGGCAGGGGACGGTCTCGGACCTCAGCCTCGCGGCCAAGGAGATGGTCCGCATCCGCTCGCAGGTGGAGGAGGTCCTGTCCCGGCACACGCACCACGACGTGGCGACGCTGCGCGCGGACATGGACCGGGAGAAGGTGCTCACCGCCGAGGAGGCCGTCGCGTACGGGATCGCCGACGAGGTGCTGAGCCGGCGGCTCGCGTTCGCCTGAGCCGCTTGACCGCTGACGGCACGGGCACGGGCACGGCGGCCCGGACCACACGCGGGTTCCGGCCCCCGCCCCGGTCAGGGGACC
>NZ_JBHWGV010000110.1:22539-29874 GCF_042732955.1 Kitasatospora sp. NPDC059747
GTGGGGGGGGGGGGGCGGGGGCCGCGCCGGCGGGGGGCCGGGGCGGCCGCGCCGGGGGGCCCCCGGGGGGGGGGCGCGCCCCCGCGGGGGGCCCCCCCCCCCCCGGCCCGGTCAGGCGACGAGGCAGAGGCCGTCGTACCGCGACTGCGCCGTGGGCGACTTCCGGCCGAGCCGGCTGGTCCGGGCGTGCCGGGCGAGGTCCTCCTGGGCGAGCGAGAGCAGGTCGCCGAGGCCGAGGCCGAGGGCCCGGGCGGCGGCCGCGAGGACCTCGGAGGAGGCCTCCTTGCGTCCGCGCTCCAGCTCCGACAGGTACGGCATCGAGATCCGGGCCTCGTCGGCGACGTCCTTCAGCGTGCGTTCCTGCGCCAGCCGTTCGCGCCGCAGCACGTCGCCGACGAGGTCGCGCCACAGCGGTTCCTTCGGCTCGGACGGCTGCGGGGCGGCGGCCGGCCGCTGCGGGGCACCGGCCGCCCGGCCGGAACCGGCCGGCGCGGTCTTCGGGCGCAGGGGGATGACGCGGGCTTCGTTCGGCGCATGAGTGCTCACCCCTCCAGCCTATGGATCCCGGGCGCCGGGGGAAGGGCGCGGCGTTCTGCCCTGGGTGAAGCCGAGTTGGGGTGTGCGGACGGGCGCCCCCACGCCGGGTTGAGTACGGCTACTCAGGCGGCCGGCGGCGGTGCTCCGCGAGGATGGCGGCACCAGCCCGCGCGTCGAAGGCCAGAAGAGGAACATCCATGCTCAGCCGGATCGCCAGCACGCTGCTCCCCGTCCTCGGCCGACTGTCCGTCACCTCCGAACTGGCGGGCCCGGTCGCCCCGGGCAGCATCGTCGTGGCCAACCACAGCTCCCTCGCGGACCCGGGCGTGGTGCTGGCCGCGCTGCGCCGCCTCGGCACCGAGCCGGTGGTGATGGCGACCGCCGGGCTCTGGCGGATCCCGGTGCTCGGCGGGGTGCTGCGGGCCGACGGGCACATCCCGGTCCACCGGGGGACGGCCCGGGCGGCCTCGGCCCTCGACTCGGCCGCGGCCGCGCTGGCGGCCGGCCGCGTCGTGCTGATCTACGGCGAGGGCTGCCTTCCCGAGCGCCGGGACTCCGGTGACGCCGAGCCGGGCGCCTTCCGCACCGGCCTGGCCCGGCTGGCCGCGGCGAGCGGCGCCCCGGTGGTGCCGCTCGGCCAGTGCGGTGCGCGCCGCCTGAGTTCGGGCAGCGCCACCAAGCAGATCGCCGGCTTCGCCACCGCCCCGCTGCGGCGTCCGGCCGTGCACGTCCACGTGGGCGCGCCGCTCCATCTGGAGGGCTGCATCGCGGAGGCGACGGCCGCCGCCCACCGCGCGGTCACGGCGGCCTGGCGGACGGCGGAGCAGGAGCGTCGGGGGCTCACCCGCCTCCCCGGAGCGTTCGAGCGCTAGCAGGATTCCGTCGTGCCGAGGCCTCCGCAGGGCGATCGGCGCCGTCACCGCTACCGCGATCCGGCGGTGTCCGCGAGGAATTCGACGAGCATCCGCGTCACCTCGTGCGGCCGTTCCAGGTTCGGCAGGTGGCCGGCCCAGGGCAGTTCGAGGTGGCGGGCGCCCGGGAGCCGGACGGGCAGGGCGGCCGCGATCTCGCGGAAGTCCGGCAGGTCGTGCGCGCCGGAGACGGCCAGCGTGGGGGCGGTGATCCGGGTGAGGTCGACCTCCTCGCGATCCGGTCCGCCGGTGGCCTCGGCCTGCACCTCGAAGGCGTGCCGCTGCATCCGCCGGACGCTCTCGCGGGCTTCCTCGTCCGCGTCCGGCCCCAGCCACGTCGAGACGTTCAGTTCGACGGCCGCCGCCACGTCACCGGCCTCGATCAGCTCGTCCTCGCGCGCACCGAAGGCGCGCAGCGTCGCACTGGGCTCGTGGCCGGGCATGCCCGCCCCCAGCAGGGCGAGTGCGGACACGGCGTGCGGGCGCAGCGCGGCCACCGTCAGCGCGACCCGTCCGCCGTGGGAGGCGCCGATCAGCGCGGCGGACTCGATGCCGAGGTGTTCGAGCAGGGCGAGGACGTCTCCGGCGTCGCTGTACGGGCGGTCCGCCAGCGGGGAGTCGCCGAACCCCCGGAAGTCGCACCGCACCACCCGGTAGCCCGCGTCGGCCAGCGGCTGCCACTGGGCGTCCCACATCCGGCGGTCGCACACCGAGGAGTGCAGCAGGAGGACGGCGGGTCCGGTCCCGGCCACGTCATGAGAGATGATCATGTGCCGGATGGTAGTGCTGCGCCCGGTGTTCTCCAACCGGGTATCCGCCCTGACGGGCCGTGGTGGGGGTGGCAGCCCTCAGCGCCGCCACCCCCGTTGGCTTCTCGGCACCCGGGCGGTGGTTCATTGAGCCAAACCCCACCATGGGCTGAAAGCGGGTGTGGATCCATGCGGGGTTCGGTGGGGTTTCGGTGAGCGCCCCGCCGTCCGGGCGAACGCGGGTTCAGTCCGCGAGAGCCTCGCGGAGCCGCTTCTTGTCGGGCTTGCCGACGGCCGTCAGCGGGATCGCGTCCACCAGGTGCAGGGCCTCGGGCGCGTAGATGCGGCCCTTGTTCGCGGTGACGAAGGCGCGGACGTCCTCCAGCTGCGGCCGCTGCCCCGGCGCGGGGACGACGGCGACGTGGACGTGTTCGGCCTCCTGGGCGTCGCGCACGCCGTAGACGGCGCACTGGGCGATGGCCGGGTGGGTGAGGAGGAGGTCCTCGACCTCGGTGGGGTAGACGTGGCCGCCGACCACGATGATCAGGTCCTTGAGGCGGTCGGAGAGGTAGAGGTAGCCGTCGGCGTCGAAGTAGCCGACGTCGCCGGTGTCGAGCCAGCCGTCGTGCAGCACCTGCTCGGTGAGGTCGGGCCGCTTCAGGTAACCGGCCATCAGGGTGGCGGAGCGCACGTGGACCTCGCCCGGTTCGCCGGCCGGCAGGTCGGTGCCGTCGGCGGACCGGATCGCCACCTCCACGTCGGGGAAGGGCCGGCCGACCGGCAGCGGGCCGTCGTCGCCGAACCGCGCGTACTCGTCCGGGGTGAGCACGGCGATCTTCTGCGCCTCCGACATGCCGTAGAGGCTGACCAGGATGGGCCCGAACACCTTGACGGCCTCGCGGATCCTGGTCGGGGAGGAGGGGCAGCCGCCGTACGTGATGCGGTGGAGCCCGGCCAGGCCGGTGCGGCCGATGGCCGGGTGGTCGAGCAGCCGGTAGAGCAGCGGCGGCAGGAGCCACAGGTCGGTGACGCGTTCGCGCTCGATGGCGGCGAGCACCGCGCCGGGGTCGAAGGAGCGCTGGAGGACGACCGAGCCGCCGGCGTGGAGCGTCACGTCGGCGAGCACCCCCGCGAGGTGGGCGAGCGAGGTGGCGACGAGGAGGCGGGGCGGCTCGTCGTGCGGACGGCCGTCGAACGGGGTGTCGAGGATGCTGCGGTAGGCGCCGTGGAGGCTGACGATGCCCTTGGGGATGCCGGTGGTGCCGCCGGTGTGGCGGATCCCGATGTCGTCGCCGGGGCCGACGGGGACGGCCGGGTCCTCGGCGGGCCGGCCGGCGGAGGCGGCGATCACGTCCTCGGCGGGCCCGCTCGGCCCCAGCGCGAGGACCGCCGTGACGTCGACCAGGGGCAGCAACTCGGCCGCGTCCGTGTACCGTTCGGCGTCCACGAGCAGGACGGTGGTGTCCGCGCCGGCCACGATCTCGGCCAGGACCGGGGCGCTCATCCCGTCGTACAGGTTCACCACGCGCGCGCCGGCCAGGCCCGCGGCGTAGCGGGCGCTGAGCGCCTCGGCGGTGTTGCCGGTGAGGAGGGTGACGGTCGCGCCGCGGCGGACGCCCCGGGCGACGAGCTCGTGGGCCAGGCGGTAGGTGGCGGCGGCGAAGTCGCCCGCGGTGACCTCGACGCGGTCGGCGGTGGTGATGGCGCGCCGGTCCGGGTCGGTGGACAGGGCCCGCAGGATCAGGGCGGGTGCGCTGATGAACGCCGGGTCGCCCATGGCTACTTCTTCCTTGTAGTTTGCAACCATGTCGTCAGGCTAACCCCACTCCCCGCCGTGCACCGCCGAGTTCCGGCCATGTCCGGCGGGAGTGTCATCCGTGGACGCAGGACGCAGGACGCAGGACGCAGGACGCAGGACACAGGACACCGGTCCGGTGTCAGTCCACGTCCGGGTAGTAGCCCCGCTGGTACTCCGACAGCTGGGAGACGGCCAGCTCGCCCCCGCCACGGCAGATCGGGCAGACCTTCCTCCCGGAGCACTCCCTGCAGCGGGTCCGCCCATGGGGTTCGCTGGGCCTCCACCCGCGACCGCCGCAGCCGTAGCACCACCCGAGGCCCTCGCACTCGTAGCAGAGGACGTAACCGGGTGTGACGGTCTCCGCTGTCCGCACCGGCTCCGGCCGCTGGAACGGCTTCGGCGCACGGAGTGCCAGTGCCGGCGTCCGCCCGCTGAACATCACGGCGGAGGTGTGGTCGCCGGTCCCGACCCGGATGACGTTGCCGTCACGGTGGGCGAGGACCAGGGTGGCGCGCTTCCCGTCCTGCTGCTCCTCCGACGTCGTGACGTCCCAACCGGCCGCGTCGAGGAGGGCGGCCGCACGGGAGGTGATCTCGGCGGCGGTGACGGTCGCGGGACGTTCCCCGCGGAACAGGGCCGAAAAGTGGTGGCGGAGCGGCTCGTGCCAGTCGGCGAGCAACGGATCGTCGAGGAACAGCAGGTGGAGGTCCGCGCCGGGCGTCAGGTCGGTGATCAGCGCGACCATCTGCTCGCGCAGGGACCGGCCCAGCCGGTTCAGTTCCTCACGTGCTTGCGGTATCTCGCTCACGACAGCCCCCCTGGCGTTCGACCCTATCAAGATCCGGAGCCCGGCCCGGTTCCGTACTCCCCGGAGACGGACGCGGGCCCGGTCAGGAGTTCCGGCCCCGGCTGAGCAGCGTCTGCCGGGTTCGGCGCAGCAACTCGCCGGGGAGCACCCCCAGTTCCTCGCCCAGCCGGTGGCGGGTGCGGTCGAAGACGGCCAGGGCTTCGGCCTGCCGGCCGCCCTGGTGCAGGGCGCGCATCAGGAGTGCGACGACCTGCTCGTTGAGCGGGTGCGCCGTGGCCAGGGCGGACAGTTCGGCGGTCGCCTCGGCGGTCCGGCCCAGCTGAAGCTGCCACTCCGCCTTCCGCTGGGCCAGGGTGATCCGGTGTTCGGTCAGCCGTAGCCGTTCGAGTTCGGCGAACCGTCCGGGGAGGCCGGCCAGGGGCTCGCCGTAGAAGAGGTCCAGCGCCTGGGAGCAGGCGCGGACGGCCTCGGCCAGGTCACCGGCGCGCTCGGCCGTCGTCGCTGCGGCGGCCAGCTCCTCGGCGCGGGCCACGTCGACCTCGACCGCACGGCGGTTGAGCCGGTAGCCGGCCTGCTCCCGTTCGATCACCGGGTCCGTGCCGCCCCCGGGCCCGGTGCGCAGGATCTTGCGCAGCCGGTAGATGTAGACCGGCACTACGTTCCCGATCGGCGGCTCCATCCCCCAGATCCGGTCCAGCAGTTCGTGCGTGCCCACCGCCCGGTCCGGCCGCAGGGCCAGTGCGGCGAGGACGGCTTGCTGGCGAGCCGGCCCGAGGCCGACGGGTCGCCCGTCCCGCCAGGCCCGCGGCGGACCGAGGAGGGAGATCCGCAGGCCCGCATCGGGCGTACGGTCCGCCGGCCGGCGAGCACCGGTCCGTGACGGGGTGTCCGCTGCCCGCCGGCGCGGGCCGTGGCCGGGCGTCACCAGTCCGCAGTCGAAGGCGTGGACGATGGCGGCGGCCCGGTCGCGCAGCCGGAGCGTGGCCAGGATCCGGCCGAGGTGGCCGGCCACGGCGCGTTCCGGAATGGCGAGCGAGGCGGCGATCTCGGCGTCCGTCAGGCCGCAGCCGATGGCGTACAGCACGTCGCGCTGGCGGGGGTCGAGGGCGGCGACGGCGGGTGGGCTCGGCGGCATGGCTGCTCCGTGGTTCTGGTTCTCCGGCCGGGGCGGACGGCTCCGGGGCTTCTGCTGAGGCCTCGATGCTGGTCCGGGCGGCGGCCGGGGGGACAGGACGGGGGAGCGGCCATATC
Source organism: Kitasatospora sp. NPDC059747 (assembly GCF_042732955.1). Lineage (NCBI taxonomy): Bacteria > Bacillati > Actinomycetota > Actinomycetes > Kitasatosporales > Streptomycetaceae > Kitasatospora > Kitasatospora sp. NPDC059747. The sequence goes on from NZ_JBHWGV010000110.1 coordinate 28,594, forward strand.
TGGCCGGTCGTGCATACGGCGTCTCACCTGCGCAAACGTGACCGGGGCAGGGCCCGCGGCCGCTTTCACGGTGATTTCATCGCCGCTTCCTAACGTCGGGCCATTGGTGTTCACGGCGGCGCGATCCTCTGCGCCGGCCACTTTCGGGAAGCGGAGTCGTTGTGTCCGAGTTGCTGCACAAGCTGGTCGCCGCGGCGATCGCGGGCGGACTGATCGGTCTGGCGGGCTGGCTGGGCGCGAGGCGGCGCCAGCGCCAGGCGGCCAGGGCGGCGGAGACCGCGCAGGCCGCGGGCCGGAACGATCGCGGGACGACCTGAGCGGGGACGACCTGAGCCGGGCGGGCCGCCGGCTCAGTCCGAGCCCGGTCGGCCCGCCCGGCCCAGGATCCGGGTGATCAGTTCGGGCTTCCACTGGACGTACTCGACCTCCGCGCCGTCGGCGTGCCGGGCGTACAGGTAGGAGCCGGTCAGGCTCCGCTCCGGGCCGTGGGTGAGCGTCGCACCACGGGCGGTCAGCAGCGCCTCCACGGCGGTCAGGTCCGAGACGACCACGGTCGTGGAGGCCCGGGGGAGTCGCGCCGTCGCCTCGGGGCTGCCCGCGATCACCAGGAAGTCGCCGATCGCCGCGATCTCCACCTCCCCGAACGCGAAACGCAGGTGGGCGGGTTCCTCCACCAGCTCCACCAGCACGGCGAGCGCGGAGTCCATGTCGTCGCTCCACACCCGGCCGTAGGTCTTCAGGATGGTCATGGCCCGCCCCTCAACTGTTCTTTCCGGTCACTCGGGAACAGTAGGAGAGTTAGGGTCGACCTGGAAGAACGCACTTTCGGGTGACAGGGGAACCTTCAGGTGACCGTGGAGAGGACCTCTCCGGAGGTGACGGCCGAGGTCCGTGCGATCGCCATGTCGGTGTTCGCGCGGATCGCCGACAAGTGGGCACTGCTGATCATCGAGGCCCTCGGGGAGCGGACGCTGCGCTTCGGCGAGCTGAAGGCCGCGGTCGACGGGATCAGCCACAAGATGCTCGGCCAGACGCTGCGCAACCTCGAACGCGACGGCATCGTCGAGCGCACTCCGTACGCCACCGTGCCACCGCGGGTCGACTACGCCCTCACCCCGGCCGGCCGCGAACTCCAGGAGACGGTGCACGGCATCTGCCACTGGACCCGCCGGCACGTCGGCCACGTCGAGGCGTCCCGGCGCCGCTTCGACGACCCGGACGGCGACTGAGTTCGTCCCCGTCCGCCCCGGACGGCGGCCCGTCCCCGGTTCAGGCGGGGAC
>NZ_JBHWGV010000111.1:0-2935 GCF_042732955.1 Kitasatospora sp. NPDC059747
CCCGCCCCAGACCGCGGCTAGCACCGGCTCGGCCAGGTCATTTCGAAACCGCCCATCACGAACGGGGCGATCCCGCCGTCCCATGGACGTCCGCCGTTGACACCCCCGGACGGCCCGTGCGCTACTGGCAGGGCTCCGCCACCGACCCCTGCACCCCTTCCCGCGCCGGGAGTTGGGCCGTACGCTCGGCCCCTCGCCGACTCCCCACCGGCGACCGACACCGCCCCGGCCCGCGGGCCGCGGCCGGCGGCGCACCCGTCCGCGCCCCGGCGGCCCTCGCCCGGGGGCAAGGAGAAGCATGACCGACACCGGCCACCGGGTCCGTCCGCCCCGGCCCCTCGACGTGACGCCGGCCCGCTACCCGACGGTGGCCGGCGCCGAGGCCGCGGCCCGGCGGCTGGCCCGCAGCCACCCCGACCGCTGCCGGCTGCGCGAGGTGGGCCGCTCCCGCGCCGGACGGCCCCTGCTGCTGCTCTCCGTCGACCGCGGCCCGCACACCGTCCTGGCCGTCGGCGGCCCCCACCCCAACGAACCCGTGGGCACCGCCACCGCCGTCCGCCTCGCCGAACTCCTCCTCGCCTCCCCCGCCCGCCCCGGCCTCTCCTGGCACTTCCTGCTGTGCCTCGACCCCGACGGCGCCGCCCTCAACGCCGGCTGGCTCGACGGCCCCCTCACCATGCGCCGCCACTACCAGCACTTCTTCCGTCCCTCCTTCGAGGAACAGCCCGAACTCCTCCCCGCCCCCGCCGCCGGCCGCCGGCCCATGCCCGAGAGCCTCGCCCTCACCGCACTCATCGACGAACTGCGCCCCTTCCTCCAGTGCTCCCTGCACGGCGTCGACTTCGGCGGCGCCTTCGTCCAGCTCACCCGCCCCGTCCCCGGCCTGCCCGAACGCTTCGCCCGCTCCGCCGACCGCGCCGGCCTCCCCCTCGACATCGACTCCTTCGACGCCATCGGCTGGGCCAGCCCCGCCCCCGGCACCTACCTCATGCCCACCCCCGGCAGCGGCGCCGCCACCCGCGCCCTGCCCGACGAACCCGAACTCTCCACCTGGTCCTACGCCACCCGCCACGGCGGCGTCACCGCCGTCCTCGAAGTCCCCATGTGGTCCGTCGACGCCGTCGCCGACCCGCGCCCCCACCCCGCCGTCGGCCCCGCCGTCACCGCCGCCGCCCGCACCCTGCGCGACCGCGCCGAGGAACTGGCCGGACTGCTCGCCCGCGTCCCCGTACACGCCCGCGCCGTGCACGGCCCCCTGGTGCGCGCCGCCGATTTCAACCTGGCGGTCTGCCCGTCGGTCGCGGACGAGTGGCTGGAGCGCTGGTGCGCGGAGCCGCTCACGGTCTCCCGGGTGACGACCGCCGCGATCGTCGCCGCCCGGGTGCCGCTGCGCGTCGCGTCGATGCTGCTGCGGCTGCTGGCCGACGTCCGCGGACCGGGCGCGGAGGCCGGCCGCGAGCGCGCCCGCGCCATCGTCACCGAGAGCCTGAACCAGCTGCGCCACCGCTTCGGCGCCCGCTGGGTACCGGTCGAGGAGCAGGTGGCCCACCAGACCCGGGCCGCCCTCGCCGCCGCCGAGTGCCTGCTCGGCTGACCCTCAACGGCCGAGCCCCGTACAGAAGTCGAGGGCCGGCCCGGGAATCGTTCCCGGACCGGCCCTCGACTCGAGGACGTGCGCTCACGCCGCTCTCACGCCGCTATCGGCCGCTGGCTGCGCACCGCCTGGAGCAGTCCGATCGCGATCCACACCGCGAACATCGACGAACCGCCGTACGACACGAACGGCAGCGGGATGCCCGCCACCGGCATGATGCCCAGGCACATCCCGATGTTCTCGAACGCCTGGAACGACAGCCACGCGATGACGCCCGCCGCGACGATCGTCCCGTACAGGTCGGTCGCCTGCCGCGCGATCCGGCAGGCCCGCCACAGCACCACGCCGACCAGCAGGATGATCGCCAGCGCCCCGACGAAGCCCAGCTCCTCGCCGGCCACCGTGAACACGAAGTCGGTCTGCTGCTCCGGCACGAACTGCCCTATGGTCTGCGTCCCGTGGAACAGCCCCTTGCCGGTGAGCCCGCCCGAGCCGATCGCGATCCGGGCCTGCGCGGTGTTGTAGCCGACGCCGGAGGGGTCGAGCTGCGGGTTGGCGAACGCGGCGAAGCGGTCGATCTGGTACTTGCTCAGCAGCCCGAACTTCCAGACCGCGACGGACCCCGCGGTGCCCAGGACCAGCAGCCCGAGGACCCAGCGGTTGGCCGCGCCCGAGCCGAGCAGGATGCCCAGCACGATCGCGGACATCACCATGACCGACCCGGCGTCCGGCATCAGCAGCACGAGGCCCATCGGCAGGCACGCCCAGACCAGGCCCCGGAAGACCGCCCGGTGCGAGGGGAACGCCCGCTCCCCCGCGTCCACCTGGTCCGACAGCACGACCGCCATCGCCAGCACGATGCCGAGCTTCGCGAACTCGGCCGGCTGGACGGAGAAGCCGCCGCCGAGCTGGATCCACGAGTGCGCGCCGTTGATGGTCGAGCCGATCGGGCTCAGCGTGGCCATCAGCAGCAGGATCACGGCGACGTAGACGAAGGGCACGAGGGTGCGGAAGCGCCGGCTCCCTATCGCTATCACGACGGCGCACAGCACGAGCCCGACGACGACGTTGGTGAGGTGCCGGTAGAGGAAGTACTGCGGGTCCCCGTGGGTCAGCGAGTCCCGCCCGCGGGTGGCCGACCACACCAGCAGCGAGCTGCCCAGCGAGAGGGTCAGCGCGGCCAGCAGCAGTATCCAGTCGAGCCGCCACAGCGGCGAGTCCTTGGCGAGGGCCTTGGACACCCCGGTGCGCGGGCGGCGGTTCCCCCGCCTCCGGGGGGGGCCCGGACGGGTGGATGCCGGGCCCCTGCCCCCCCCCCGCGGCGGTTGTGCGCGGGCGCCG
>NZ_JBHWGV010000111.1:2945-22186 GCF_042732955.1 Kitasatospora sp. NPDC059747
CGTGGTGGGGGGCGTCCGCGCCCCCCCGTGGGGGGGGGGGGGCCCCCCCCCCCGGGGCGCCCCCCCCCGGGCCCTCCCCCGCCCCCCCCCCCCCCCGCGCGCGGGGGGGCGCGCGGCGCGCCCCCGGCCGCGGCGAGCAGGGGCGCCGTCGGGCCGGCCGGCGGCGCCGGGTCGAGGAAGACCCGAGGGGAGCCGCCGGTCACGCCCGGGTCGGCGAGGCCGGACGGGTCCTCGACGGTGTACGCGGCCGGCTTGATGATCGCGGTGCCGTCCGGGTTGAACTTCGGCAGCTCGGCCTGCGGTGCCGGCAGCAGGGCCTTGCCGTTGTCGACGTTGCCCTTGTCGTCCACGCCGTACAGCGCCTGGTAGATCCGGCGGATCGCGTCACCGGAACCGCCGGAGCCGGTGCCGCCCTGGCTGATGGTCATGACGACCGCGTAGTCCTTGCTGTACGTGGTGAGCCACGAGGTGGTCTGCTTGCCCTCGACCTCGGCGGTGCCGGTCTTGGCGTGCAGCTCGATCTTGCCCTGCGGCCAGCCGGCGCCGGCGAACTTCCAGGCCGCGGTGCCACTGGTGATGACGCCCGCGGTGGCCTGGTCGATGTAGCTGAGGAGCTTCTGGTCGCCGGGGAACTTGGCGTCCTCGTGCGGGGCGATCTCGCGGACGAGGTCCCCGCCCGGGCTTATCACCGCCTTGGCGATGGTCGGCCGGTAGAAGGTGCCGCCGTTGGCCAGCGCCGAGTAGATCCGGGCCATCTGGACCGGGGTGACGAGGGTGTCGCCCTGGCCGATCGCGAAGTTGACGGCGTCACCGGCGCGCATCTGGTAGCCGTCGACGCAGTTCTCCCGGGCGATCTGGTCGGAGAAGCTGTTGCCGCCCTTCTGCGCCTGCGCGCACCAGGCGTCCTTGTTGTTGTCGTAGAAGGACTGCTTCCACTGCCGGTCCGGCACCCGGCCGGGGACCTCGGCCGGCAGGTCGATGCCGGTCTTGGCGCCGAGGCCGAACTCGTGGGCGGTCTTGAAGAACCAGTCACCCGGGTCCTTCTTCGGCTTGATGCCGCCGTCCTTCATCCACTGGTCGTACGCCAGGCCGTAGAAGACGGTGTCGCAGGAGACCTCCAGCGCCTTCTCCAGGGAGATCGCGCCGAAGTTCTCGCTCTCGAAGTTCTTGAACTCGCGGCCGCCGATGGTCATGGCCTTCGGGCAGTCGTACCGGCCGTCGAGCGAGTAGCCGGCCTGCACCGCGGCGGTGGTGGAGACGACCTTGAAGGTCGAGCCGGGGGCGGACTGACCCTGTATGGCCCGGTTCAGCAGCGGGAAGTTGGAGTCCTTGCTGGTCAGCGACTGGTAGTCCTTGCCGCTGATGCCGCCCACCCAGAGGTTGGGGTCGTAGGTCGGGGCGCTCGCCATGGCGACGATCCGGCCGGTGTGCACGTCCATCACGACGGCGGCGCCGGAGTCGGCCTCGTAGTTGCGGTTGGTGACCTTGTCGAAGGTGTTCCTGGCGTCGTTCATGGCCTGCGCCAGGTTGTCCTCGACGACCTTCTGCACCCGGGCGTCGATGCTGGTGACCAGGTTGTCGCCGGTCTGCGGGGCCACCGTGCCGGCGGTGCCGATCACCCGGCCGAGGTTGTCCACCTCCAGCTTGGTGATGCCGGCGGTGCCGCGCAGGTCGCGGTCGTAGACCGACTCCAGGCCGGCCCGGCCGATCTGGTCGGCCGGCAGGTAGCGGTCCAGGCCGGTCTTGGCGGCGGTCTTGCTGACCTCGTCGTCGGTGACGGGCGAGAGGTAGCCGAGCACCTGGGCCATGTTGGCGCCCTCGGCGCCGGTGTAGCGGCGGACGGCGGTGGGCTGCGCGGTGATCCCGGGGAAGTCCTCGCGGCGCTCCATTATCTGCATCGCCTGCTGGGTGGTCGCCTCCTTGGTGACCGGGATCGGCTGGTAGGGCGAGCCGTTCCAGCAGGGCTGCGGCGTCTTGGCGTCGCAGAGCCGGACCTTCTCCTGCACGTCCTTGGCCGGCATGCCGAGCACGTCGGCGAGCCGGGCGAGCACCGCCTTGCCGCCGTCCTTCTGCTGGAGCAGCGAGGTGCGGCTGACGGAGACCACCAGGCGGGTCTCGTTGCCGGCCAGGATCCGCCCGGAGGCGTCCAGGATCTCGCCGCGCACGGCGGGCTCGACCACTTCGCGGATGTGGTTGCCGGTCGCCTTGGCGGTGTAGACGCTGGCGTTGCGGATCTGCAGGTACCACAGCCGCCCGCCGAGGGTGGCGAGCAGTGACAGCACCAGGATCTGCAGCACCACCAGACGGATCGTCACCCGCCGGGTTCGGCCGGTCTCGGGGATGTTGCTCACGTCTCGTGCGCTCCAGGGTGCGGGAGGGTCGGGAGGTCGGGGGCCGCGGGGCGGGGCTACGGGCGCCGGGCGAAGCCGGGCACGCGCCGCTTCCGGTAGCCGGGGCCCGACGAGACCTCACGGGTGGTGCGGTAGCGGGCCAGCGTGCCCAGGCCCGGGCCGCCCTCGTCGTCGTCGCTGGCGGCGGTCACCGGGTCGCGGCCGAAGCGGCGGCCGAGCAGCATCACCAGCGGCACGACGAACGGTGCCAGCAGCAGGTCGTACAGGAGGGCGCTGATCACCAGGCCGCCGAGCCCGACGTGCCGGGCCGCGGTGTCGCCGACCAGCGCGCCGACCATCGCGTACAGCAGGGTGGAGGCGACGGCCGCGGCCGCGACGACCAGCAGCGCGCTGGAGACGGACCGCTGGCGGCCGTGCTCCGGGCGCAGCAGTCCGGCGGCGTAGCCCATCAGGCAGAGCACGAGCGCGTAGCGGCCGATCGCGTGGTCGGAGGGCGGCGCGAGGTCGGCGAGCAGTCCGGCGCAGAAGCCGACGACGCAGCCGCCGGAGGGCCCGTAGACCATGGCGAGGCCGACGACGACGAGCAGCAGTATGTCCGGGGTGGCCCCGGGGAGCTGGAGCCGTCCGAAGACGCTGACCTGGAGGATCAGGCCGAACAGGATTAGGACGGCGGAGACGGGGATGCGGGCGAGGCGCATGGCTCAGTTCCCCCCAGTGGGCTTGGCGGGCGGTGCGGCGGGAGCCGTGGTGGCGGGCGCCGCCGGTGCGGCGGGGGCGGCCGGGGCCTGGCTCTGGCCGGCTGCCGGCGCGGGCGGCAGCACGCCGTCGCGCGGGTCGGTGCGCGGCGGCACGACGACGACGCCGACCAGATCCAGCCGGGTGAACTGGACGAACGGCTCGACCAGGACGGTCTTGGTCAGCTGGCCGGCGTTGGCCTGGACCTCGACGACCTTGCCGACCGGGACGCCGGGCACGAACGGGCGGCCGCTCTGCGAGCCGAAGGTGACCAGCCGGTCGCCGGCCTTGACCTGCGCCTTCCCGTTGAGCAGGGAGACCTTCATCGGGCTGTCGCCGCCGCCGGAGGCGAAGCCGATCTCCCCGCTGCCCTCCAGCCGGGCGCCGGCGGTGAAGCCGGGGTCGGAGGCGAGCAGGACGGTCGCGGTGGTGGGGGCGACGGTGGTGATCCGGCCGACCAGGCCCTGGCCGTTGATGACGGTCATGTCGCGGGTGAGGCCGTCGTCGCTGCCGGCGTCGATGGTGATGGTCCAGGAGAAGCCCTGGGCCGGGCCGATCGCGATGACCTGGGCGGCCTTGACGGTGTATCCGCCGGCGCCGGCGGTGCGCAGCAGGTCGTCGAGCTGCTTGGTGCGGCCGGCGGCCATGTCGGAGGAGGCGAGCTTCTGCCGCAGTTCGGTGTTCTCGCGGGCGAGCTGGTCGGTGCGGCCGCTGTTGGTGGCGGCGTCGCGGAAGGCCCGGACGGTGTTGGCGACCGGGTCGACGAGGGTGGATGCGCCGCGCTCGACCGGGCCGAGGACTCCGGCGGCGGCGCGCCTGGCACCGCCGAGCGGGGAGCTCTCACCGCCCTTGATGTCCACGGTGATGAGCGCGAAGGCGACGGCCACCAGCAGGATGAGCAGCAGCCGGCTCTCTCGTGTGTCCCTCACGGTGCTGGTACTGCCCCTTCGTACCTGGCCGGCCGCCGGGGCTGTGGGGCCCTGGCGGCGGCGGCCCGTTCAGTTGAGTGTCGGGTGTGTCGTCGGTGCTAACGGCGCGGCTGGGCGTCGAGTACCTGCTGGAGCGCCTCGAACTCCTCGACGCACTTGCCGGAGCCGAGCGCGACCGAGTCGAGCGGGTTCTCGGCGATGTGGATCGGCATGCCGGTCTCGCGGCGCAGCCGCTCGTCGAGGCCGCGCAGCAGGGCGCCGCCGCCGGTGAGCACGATGCCGCGGTCCATGACGTCGCCGGCGAGCTCGGGCGGGCACTGGTCGAGGGTGGTCTTGACCGCGTCGATGATCGAGTTGACCGGCTCGTCGATGGCCTCGCGGACCTCGGCGGCGGAGATGACGACGGTCTTGGGCAGGCCGCTGACGAGGTCGCGGCCGCGGATCTCGGCGTGCTCGTCCTTCTCGCCCTCCAGGCCGTAGGCGCTGCCGATGCTCATCTTGATCTGTTCGGCACTGCGCTCGCCGAGGAGCAGCGAGTACTCCTTCTTGATGTGCTGGACGATCGCGTTGTCGAGTTCGTCGCCGGCGACCCGGATGGACTGGGCGGTGACGATGCCGCCGAGGGAGATGACGGCGACCTCGGTGGTGCCGCCGCCGATGTCGACGACCATGTTGCCGGTGGCCTCGTGGACGGGCAGTCCGGCGCCGATGGCGGCGGCCATGGGCTCCTCGATGATGTGCACCTGGCGCGCGCCGGCCTGGGAGGAGGCCTCGATGACGGCGCGGCGCTCGACGCCGGTGATGCCGGAGGGCACGCAGACGACGACGCGGGGGCGGGCGAGGTAGCGGCGGCGGTGGATCTTGAGGATGAAGTAGCGCAGCATCCGCTCGGTGATCTCGAAGTCGGCGATCACGCCGTCCTTGAGCGGGCGGATGGCGACGATGTTGCCCGGGGTGCGGCCGATCATCTTCTTGGCCTCGGCGCCGACCGCGAGGATGCCGCCGGTGTTGGTGTTCACCGCGACGACGGACGGCTCGTTGAGCACGATCCCCTTGCCCCTGACGTACACCAGCGTGTTGGCAGTTCCGAGGTCGATCGCCAAGTCGCGGCCGATGAACGACAGGTTGCTCGCCATGGGGTGTAGGTGCCTTCCCGGGCTCGGAGTTCATGAGGGGTGGACGACTGCGTGCGCCCACGCTTGGGCGGAGACCAGCTGAGCTGCCTTACCGGGCCCTTGAGTCGCGTCCATCGTAGTCACGCCTCGCGGTACGGACGTCGACGTGGGGCATACCGTCCATTGTCCGGAGCGTGATCGCTTCTCCGAGGATTGGGACGCCGTGTCGGCACCCCCAGTTCCCTATTTCCCGATAAGAATGCCCCGGCCGGGCCAATGGTCCCGACCGGGGCAGTCCCTAAGTCCTCCGGGTGTGTCGCCCGGGCCGGCTCAGGCGTGCGCCGGGAAGAAGATCTTGATCTCGCGCTCCGCGGACTCGGGCGAGTCGGAGGCGTGGATCAGGTTCTCGCGGGTGATCGTCGCGTAGTCGCCGCGGATGGTGCCCGCGCCGGCCTCCAGCGGGTTGGTGGCGCCGGCCAGCATGCGGATGCCCGGGACGACGTCCTCGCCCTCGACGATCAGGGCGATCGACGGACCGGAGGTCATGAACTCCAGCAGCGGCTCGTAGAACGGGCGGCCGACGTGCTCCGCGTAGTGCTGCTCCAGCGTCGCCCGGTCGAAGGTGCGCAGCTCGACGGCGGCGAGCTGCCAGCCGGCCTTGCGCTCGATGCGGCTGATGATCTCGCCCGCCAGGCCGCGGCGGACGGCGTCGGGCTTGAGCAGGACGAGAGTGCGCTGGGACACGGTGCGTCTCCTGGGGAATCGGTTCGGCATACGGTATGCGGGTACGGCAGAGGTTACCTTGCGTGAGCGACCCGCCGGTTCCGCTGGTCTAGGCCTCCGCGGCGGCCGCGACGGCGGCGGCGCGGGCGGCCTTGAACTCGTCCACCTTGCGGCCGTAGTGCACCGAGCACCACCACAGGGCGGCGAAGACCACGCCGAGGCCGAACATCGTCGGCAGGATGAAGCCGCTGGCGATCAGGCCGATCTGCAGCGCCCAGCCGATCTGCACGGCGCCGGGCCGGTTGATCATGCCGCACAGCGCGATGCACAGCGCCATCGCGATGCCACTGACGATCCAGACCGAGGCCGTCGAGACGCTGGAGAGCCGCATCGCGACCAGCGCCGCGAACATGATCAGCAGTGCCTCGCCGATCAGCGTCGAGGAGCAGAGCGTCCTCATCTTCACTTCCTCCCGAGCAGCAGGCGGGCCTCGCCCACCGTGATGACCGAACCGGTGACCAGGACCCCGGCGCCGCCGAGGTCGCCCTCCTCCTCGGCGAGGGTGACGGCGGCGGCGATCGCGTCGTCGAGGCGGGGCTCGACCTGGACGCGGTCCTCGCCGAAGACCTCGACGGCGAGCGCCGCGAGCGCGTCGACGTCCATCGCGCGGTGGGTGGAGTTCTGGGTGATGACGACCTCGGCGAGGATCGGCTCGAAGGCCTCCAGCACGCCGGCCACGTCCTTGTCGCCCGAGGTGCCGATCACGCCGACCAGGCGGTTGAAGCCGAAGGACTCGGTGATCGCGGCGACGGTGGCGCGGGCGCCGTGCGGGTTGTGCGCGGCGTCCAGGATGATCGTGGGGCTGCGGCGGACGATCTCCAGGCGGCCCGGCGAGGAGACGCCGGAGAAGGCCTGGCGGATCTTGTCCACGTCGAGCTGCCCGCCGCGGGCGCCGCCGACGCCGAAGAAGGCCTCGACCGCGGCCAGCGCCAGCGCCGCGTTGTGCGCCTGGTACTCGCCGTGCAGCGGGATGAAGACGTCCTCGTACTCCTCGCCGCCGAGTCCGCGCAGCGTCACCAGCTGGCCGCCGACGGCGAGTTCACGGCGGATCACGCCGAACTCCATGCCCTCGCGGGCGACCGTGGCGTCCACCTCGACGGCCCGGCGCAGGATGACCTGGGCGGCGTCCAGCGGCTGCTGGGCGACCACGGCGACGGCGCCGGACTTGACGATCCCGGACTTCTCGACCGCGATCTCGCCGGTGGTGTCGCCGAGCTTGTCGGTGTGGTCCAGCCCGATCGGGGTGATCACCGCGACGGCGGCGTCGATGACGTTGGTGGCGTCCCAGGAGCCGCCCATGCCGACCTCGACCACGGCGACGTCCACCGGGGCGTCGGCGAAGGCCGCGTACGCCATGCCGGTCAGCACCTCGAAGAAGGACATCGGCACCGGCTGCTGCGCGTCGACCATCTCCACGTAGGGCGCGATGTCGCGGTAGACCTCGACGAAGCGCTCGGGGGCGATCGGGGCGCCGTCCAGGCTGATGCGCTCGGTGACGCTCTCCACGTGCGGGCTGGTGTAGCGGCCCGTGCGCAGCTCGAAGGCGTTGAGCAGCTGCTCGATCATCCGGGCGGTGGAGGTCTTGCCGTTGGTGCCGGTGATGTGGATGGAGGGGAAGGACCGCTGGGGCTGGCCCAGGATGTCCATCAACGCCTCGATCCGGTCGAGCGAGGGCTCCAGCTTGTTCTCCGGCCAGCGCTTGGACAGCTCGACCTCGACGTCGCGCAGGGCGTCGCCGGTGCCGCCGTCGGCGGGGCGGAGGGTGTACGGGTTCGGGTCGGCCTTGTCGCTCACGACCACAGTCTACGGAGGGTCGGCGGCCCGTCCTCACAGGGTGAGATCCGGGGTGAGAACGACCACTTTGCCCGGTCTTGACCCCCGATTCCCAGTTCACTCCCTTTACTATCGATTTAGCGAGTTGGAACCGCAATGAAGCATCGATTCGCATCCATGAGGAGCCAATAGCCTTTGATCATTGGGAGTGCCACGCCATGCCCGACGTCCTGCACGACTGGATCGTCCTCCGGCAGGACACGATCGTCCGGCTCGCCGGGCTGATCTCACTGCTGCTCGTCGCCTACATGGTCCTGGTGTTCGGCCGCTTCCTGGTCTACTGGGCCGGCTCCCGCCACGCCTTCAAGCGCAACCTCGCCGCCGAACCCGGCGACCCCGCCGCCTTCCAGTGGCACCTGGTCATCCCCTGCCGCGACGAGGAGGCCGTGGTCGCCCAGACCCTGGCCGGCCTGCGCGCCTCCGCGCCCGAGGCCCACCTGTGGGTCATCGACGACGACAGCGAGGACGCCACCCGCGAACTCGTCCTCGCCGCCGCGGCCCACGACAACCGCGTCCACCTCGTCCAGCGCCGCCGCCCGCACGCGCGGATCGGCAAGGGCGCCGCCCTCAACGCCGCCTACCGCGAGATCTCCGCCCGGCTGCCCGAGGACACCGACCGCTCCCGCGTCGTCATCGGCGTCGTCGACGCCGACGGACAGCTCGGCGCCGGCACCCTCGCGCAGGTGTGCAGCGACAAGGCGCTCGGCCGCCCCGACACCGGCGCCGTCCAGATCGGCGTGCGCATGCGCAACGCCGACGACGAGCTCCCGCTGCCCGGCCGCGGCCGCACCGCCAACGCGTTCGCCCGCGCGCTCGTGCGGATGCAGGACGTCGAGTTCCAGGCCAACAACGCCGGCATGCAGCTGCTGCGCCGGCGCACCGGCAGCGTCGGCCTCGGCGGCAACGGCCAGTTCGTGCGCCTCACCGCCCTCGACTCGCTCACCGCCGAGGAGGGCCGGGCCGGGCGGCCCTGGCCCGAGCGCGCCCTGCTGGAGGACTACGAGTCCGGCCTCGACCTGCGCCTGGCCGGCTGGCGCCTGACCCACGTCACCGAGGCCCAGGTCTCCCAGGAGGCCCTGGTCTCGCCGCGCCGCTTCCTCACCCAGCGCACCCGCTGGGCCCAGGGCAACATGCAGTGCCTGCGCTACACCGGCCGGGTGCTGCGCTCCCCGCACTACACGTGGCCGGGCAAGGCCGAGGTGCTGTACACCTTCCTGCAGCCGGTGGTCTGCGTGCTGCTCGTGCTGCTCACCCCGCTGTCGATCGTGATCACCGCGGCCGGGCTGGTGCTCTTCCCCGCCGAGACCGCCGACTTCCAGCTGCGGTTCGGGCCGTACATGGCCGTCGCCTTCGTCGTCGCCACGCTGCCGATGGTGTTCTGGGGCTTCGCCTACCGCACCCTCGTCCACCCCGACCGCCGCCGCCTGACCGGGCTGCTCTGGGGCGTCCTGGTGTGGATCTACGCCTACCACCTGTTCGTCGTCGCCACCCGGGCGGCCGTGCGGATGCTGCTCGGCCGCAACGGCTGGGCCAAGACCCGGCGCAACGCCGAGAAGGTCGCCGTCGGCGCCCCCACCGCCCTCGAATCCTGAGCCCCGACAGATACCCACGGAGCCTCCTCCCATGAGCACCTGCCTGCCCCCGTCCAGCGTCGCCGTCGTCCTCGGCACCCGCCCCGAGCTCGTCAAGCTCGCCCCGCTGATCCACGAACTCGGCGACGCCACCCGTCTGGTGCACACCGGCCAGCACTGGGACGAGGCCATGTCCGGCCGCTTCCTGCGCGATCTGGACCTGCCCCGGCCGGAGCTGCTCACCGGCGTCGGCGGCCGGCCGCGGGCCGGGCAGATCGCCCAGTCCCTCGGCCAGCTCGACGCCGCCTTCGCCGAGGACCGCCCGGTGGCCGTCGTCGTCCAGGGCGACACCAACGCCACCCTCGCCGGCGCGCTGGCCGCCAACGCCCGGGAGATCCCGCTGGTCCACGTCGAGGCCGGGCTGCGCAGCTTCGACCGGGCGATGCCCGAGGAGCACAACCGCGTCATGGTCGACCACGTCGCCGACCTGCTGTGCGCCGCCACCCCCGACAACGTCGCCAACCTGCGCGCCGAGTCGCTCGACGAGCGGCGGATCGCGCTCACCGGCAACACCGTCGTCGAGGTCGTCCGCCGCCAACTGCCGGACCAGGAGGCGCGCGCCGCCCTGCTCGCCGCGCACGGGCTGCGCCCCGACGGCTACGTCCTCGCGACCGTGCACCGCCCGGAGAACACCGACACCGCCGAGGCGCTCGGCGCCGTCCTCGCCGAGCTGGACCGCATCGCGCGGGCCGGCACGCCGGTGCTGTTCCCGATGCACCCGCGCACCCGGGCCGCCGTCGAACGCTTCGGGCTGGACGGGCTGCTGGAGCGGATCGCCGTCACCGGACCGGTCGGGTACGCCGACTTCCTCGGCCTCGCGAGCCACGCCGCGCTGCTGGTCTCCGACTCCGGCGGCGTGCAGGAGGAGTGCACCGTGCTCGGCCGCCCGCTGCTGGTGGTGCGCCGCTCCACCGAGCGCCCGGAGGCCGTGGACGCCGGCTTCGCCGCGCTGGTGCGGCCCGGCGAGGAGCTGGGCGAGCTGGCACACGCCTGGCTGTCCGACACCCCCGAGCGGCTGGCCCGGCTCGCGGCCACCCCGAGCCCGTACGGCGACGGCCTCGCCTCGGCGCGCATCGCCGAACTCACCGCCCGGATCGCCGAGTCCGCCCGGTCCGAGGCCGGCGCCGGCCTGCGGGCGGCGTAGTCCTGATCGCCAGTCGGGCTTGACAGCCGGATTGGTCTACTCCACCTTGTGAGGCAAGTCCCGTTTCCCGAGCGGGACTTGAGTTGTCGGTAGCTCCCGCACGCGCACCATCGACACCCCGGACGGCGCCGCCCCCACAGCACGCCGCCGGGCCTCCCCCACAGGAGATGGAGTCATGCCACCTGCCCGACACCGGCGGCGCCCGCGCGCCGTCCGCACCCTGCTCGCCGGGGCCGGCGCGATCGCGCTGGGCCTGAGCGGACTCGTCCTCGTCACCGGCACCGGCGCCCGCGCCGCGGACGTCGACCTGATCACCAACGGCGGCTTCGAAGCCGGCGCCCTCACCGGCTGGTCCTGCACCGGCGGCACCATCCAGAGCGCGACCGTCCACTCCGGCTCGTACGCGCTGCGGTCCACCCCGGGCGCGGGCGACACCGGCGAGTGCACGCAGACCGTCGCCGTGAAGCCCTCGTCGGCGTACACGCTGAGCTCCTGGGTGCAGGGCTCGTACGTCTACCTCGGCGCCCGCGGCACCGGTGGCACCGACCCCAGCACCTGGACGACGTCGGCGGGCTGGGCGCAGCTCAGCACCGGTTTCACCACCGGCCCGGCCACCACGAGCGTCACCGTCTACCTGCACGGCTGGTACGGGCAGGCGGCGTTCCTGGCCGACGACGTCTCGCTGGTGGGCCCCGGCGGCCCGCAACCGTCGCAGAGCCCGACGTCCCCCTCGTCCCCGAGCCCGACCGCCACGGGCAGCCCGACCGCCACGGCGACCGCGACGGGCAGCCCGACCGGCACCCCGACGAAGCCGCCGGGCCTGCCCAAGCACGTACTCACCGGCTACTGGCAGAACTTCGACAACGGCGCCGCCGTCCAGCGCATCGGCGACGTCCCGGCCGCGTACGACATCATCGCGGTCGCCTTCGCCGATGCCACCGCCACGCCGGGCGCGCTGAGCTTCACCCTCGACCCGGCCCTGTCCTCGCGCCTCGGCGGCTACACCGACGCACAGTTCAAGGCCGACATCGCGGCCAAGCGGGCGGCCGGCAAGCGGGTCGTGCTCTCGGTCGGCGGACAGAACGGCACCGTGTCGGTGGCCGACCCGGCGTCGGCGGCGAACTTCGCGGACTCCGCCTGGTCGCTGATGCGGACCTACGGCTTCGACGGGATCGACATCGACCTGGAGAACGGCGTCAACGCGACGTACCTGGGCCAGGCGTTGCACGCGGTCGCGGCCAAGGCCGGCAGCGGGTTCGTCCTGACCATGGCGCCGCAGACCATCGACATGCAGTCGACCGGCATGGAGTACTTCAAGCTGGCGCTGAACGTGAAGGACGTCCTCACCATCGTCAACATGCAGTACTACAACTCCGGCGCGATGAACGGCTGCGACGGCAACGTGTACGCGCAGGGGACCGAGAACTTCCTGACCGCGCTCGCCTGCATCCAGCTCCAGGGCGGGCTTCGGCCCGACCAGGTCGGGCTCGGGGTGCCGGCCTCGACCAGCGCCGCGGGCGGCGGGTACGTGAGCGCGGACGTCGTGAACGCCGCGCTGGACTGCCTCGCCGCCGGCACCGACTGCGGCAGCTACCGGCCCGGCACCACCTGGCCGGGGATCGGCGGGGCGATGACCTGGTCGACCAACTGGGACGCCTCGGCGGGCAGTCCGGTCGCCGGCACCATCGGCGCGCACCTGCACGCCATGCCGTGAGCCCGGCCCGGAGACCCGGGCCGGGTTCGGACCCCGGCTCAGACCCCGGCCCGGGCCTCCGGCACGTGCGCCGCACCGCCGCCGTGGCGACGGCGCAACTCGGCGGTGATCTCGCCGAGTTCGCCGTCGGGCAGGAACGGCAGCATCATCGCGACACCCTGCAGCAGGCCGCCGAGCAGGAAGGTGGTGTCGGCGTTCGCGGCGACCAGGCCGCGGACCTCCGCCACGTCCCCGACGGCCACGGCCTCGATCAGCCGGGCGGCGTCGGCGGTCTCCTCGTCCACGCAGACCGCGCCGGCGTCGACCGGGGCGCGCCTGGCCATCGCGCGCAGCACCTTGTCGCCGACCGCGGGGGCGTAGGCCTTGCGGACCGCCTCCGCGGCGATCCAGGCCAGCAGGGTCGTCACCTCGCGCTCGGCGTGCTCGGCGAGCAGCACGTCGAGCTCGTGGTCGAAGGCGAGCTGGTTGCCGTGCCGGAACGCGAGCAGCAGCGTCGCCGCCCTGGCCTTGGCCTCCTCGACCGCCTCGGCAGGAAGTTCGTCGACCAACTCTTCGGTCACCACCACGCCATGCCCTCCCGTCCGTTGGCTCAGCGAAACGCCCGGCAGAAACCCGCTGGTGCGCACCGCGCAAACTCAGAGCACACCGTACACATCCGACCTGCAAACTTCCGAGAACCCGCGCTGGCAAGACCGGAATGAATTCGAGCGGAATAGGACCTTACCCGGTCCAGGATGAATATTCGCCGGAAGGGAGCAATGGTGCTGGGCTATTCGGCGTAAACGGCGGAGGGGCCGTACTCCGCTCGGCGCGGAATACGGCCCCTCGTGGACCGGTGGGGCGGCTCAGCCCTGCGGCAGCGCCGCGAGCTGGGCGGTGATCCGGGCGATGTCGGCCTCGGCGGCCTCCAGGCGGGTCCGGATCTTGGCGACCACGTCGTCCGGCGCCTTGGCGAGGAACGCCTCGTTGCCGAGCTTGCCGGTGGTCTGGGCCTTCTCCTTCTCGGCCGCCGCGAGGTCCTTGGCGAGGCGCTTGCGCTCCGCCGCGACGTCGATGGTGCCGGAGAGGTCCAGCGCCACGGTGGCGCCGGCGACCGGCAGCGAGGCGGTGGCCGCGAAGCCCTCCTCGGGGGCGGTCAGCCGCAGCAGCGAGCGGATCGCGTCCTCGTGGGCGGCCAGCGCGGTGCCGTCCAGCTCCAGGGTGGCCGGGACGCGCTGGCCCGGCTTGAGGCCCTGGTCGGTGCGGAACCGGCGGACCTCGGTGACGACCTGCTGCAACGTGGCGATCTCCGCCTCGGCCGCGGCGTCACGGAAGCCGCTGTCCTTCGGCCAGTCGGCAATGACGACCGACTCGGCGCCGGTGAGCGTGGTCCACAGCGTCTCGGTGACGAAGGGCACGATCGGGTGCAGCAGGCGCAGCGTGACGTCCAGGACCTCGCCGAGCACCCGGCGCGCGGCGTCGGCCTGCGGGCCGCCCTTGGCCAGGGTGGTCTTGGAGAGCTCGACGTACCAGTCGAAGACCTCGTCCCAGGCGAAGTGGTACAGGCCCTCGGAGAGCTTGGAGAACTGGTAGTCGTCGTACAGGCCGTCCACCTCGGCGACGGTGCTGTTGAGGCGCGACAGGATCCAGCGGTCGCTCGCGGTCAGCTCCTCCGGCGCGGGCAGCGGGCCCTCGACGGTGGCGCCGTTCATCAGCGCGAAGCGGGTGGCGTTCCAGATCTTGTTGGCGAAGTTGCGGGACGCCTGGACCCAGTCCTCGCCGATCGGCACGTCGACGCCGGGGTTGGCACCGCGCGCGAGCGTGAAGCGCAGCGCGTCGGAGCCGTACTTGTCCATCCAGTCCAGCGGGTTGACCACGTTGCCGAAGGACTTCGACATCTTCTTGCCGTTCTGGTCACGGACCATGCCGTGCAGCGCGATGGTGTGGAACGGCGGGGTGCCGTCCATCGCGTAGAGGCCGAACATCATCATCCGGGCGACCCAGAAGAAGAGGATGTCGTAGCCGGTCACCAGGACGGAGTTCGGGTAGAACTTCGCGAGGCTCTCGGTCTGCTCGGGCCAGCCGAGCGTGGAGAACGGCCACAGGCCGGAGGAGAACCAGGTGTCCAGGACGTCGGTGTCCTGGTGCCAGCCCTCGCCGGCGGGCGGCTGCTCGTCCGGTCCGACGCAGACGACCTCGCCGTTCGGGCCGTACCAGACCGGGATGCGGTGGCCCCACCACAGCTGGCGCGAGATGCACCAGTCGTGCAGGTTGTCGACCCAGTCGAAGTAGCGCTTCTCCATCTCCTGCGGGTGGATCTTGACCTTGCCGTCGCGGACCGCGTCGCCGGCGGCCTTCGCCAGCGGGCCGACCTTGACCCACCACTGCATCGACAGCCGCGGCTCGATGGTGGTCTTGCAGCGCGAGCAGTGACCGACCGAGTGGACGTACGGGCGCTTCTCGGCGACGATCCGGCCCTCGGCGCGCAGCGCGGCGACGATCGCCGAGCGGGCCTCCAGGCGGTCCAGGCCGAGGAAGGGGCCGTGCACGGTGATGACGGCGTGCTCGTCCATCACGGCGATGTTCGGCAGGCCGTGGCGCTGGCCGATCTCGAAGTCGTTCGGGTCGTGCGCGGGCGTCACCTTGACGGCGCCGGTGCCGAACTCCGGGTCGACGTGGGCGTCGGCGACGATCGGGATGCGGCGGCCGGTGAGCGGCAGCTCGATCTCGGTGCCGACCAGGTGCTTGTAGCGCTCGTCCTCGGGGTGGACGGCGACCGCGGTGTCGCCCAGCATCGTCTCGGCGCGCGTGGTGGCGACGACGATGGAGTTCTCGCCCTCGCCGTAGCGGATCGAGACCAGCTCGCCGTCGTCGTCCTGGTACTCCACCTCGATGTCCGAGATGGCGGTCAGGCAGCGCGGGCACCAGTTGATGATGCGCTCGGCGCGGTAGATCAGCTCGTCGTCGAAGAGCTTCTTGAAGATGGTCTGGACGGCCTGGGAGAGGCCCTCGTCCATGGTGAAGCGCTCGCGCGACCAGTCCACGCCGTCGCCGAGGCGGCGCATCTGGCCGGAGATCTGGCCGCCGGACTCCGCCTTCCACTGCCAGACGCGCTCGACGAAGGCCTCGCGGCCCAGGTCGTGGCGGGACTTGCCCTCCTTGGCGAGCTCGCGCTCGACCACGTTCTGGGTGGCGATGCCGGCGTGGTCCATACCGGGCTGCCAGAGCGCCTCGTAGCCCTGCATCCGCTTGCGGCGCACCAGCGCGTCGATCAGCGTGTGCTCGAAGGCGTGGCCCAGGTGCAGGCTGCCGGTCACGTTCGGCGGCGGGATGACGATGGTGAACGGGGGCTTGTCGCTCTTGGCGTCCGCGGTGAAGTAGCCACGCTCTACCCAGCGCTCGTACAGCTCGCCCTCTACGTCCGCGGGGGTGTAGGTCGTCGGGAGGGTTGCCGCATCGTCCCCGGTGGTGCTCACGGGGCGCTGGTTCGTCGTGTCGGTCACGACGCACAGTTTACGTAACGGCGGGCTCGGGTTACGAACCGCTTTCGGTCCGCGGACACCGCGCTCCCGACCGGCTCCCCCGTCGGCGGCGTGCGGTACCGTGCCCGGACAATCGTCTGGATTTCCGGACGTACACGGGACAATTCCACACCAGACAGGCCGCGGGTGCGGCGGGGGAGCACAGACAGATGTACGGCCAGGGTCAGCAGTATCCGCAGGGACAGCCGCAGCCCTACGGGGGACAGCCCCCGTACGGCGCGCCGCAGCAGCCGCAGCCGCCGTACGGGGCGCCGCAGCCGCCGCAGCAGCCGTACGGCGCGCCGCAGCCCCAGTACGGCTATCCGCCGCAGGGCCAGCCGCAGTACGGCGCACCCCAGCAGCCCTACGGCGCGCCTCCGCAGGCCCCGTACGGCCAGCCGGGGTACCCGCCGCCGCCGAAGAAGGGCAAGGGCGGCCTGGTGGTCGGCCTCGTGATCGGCGCGCTCGTGCTCGGCGGCGGCGGCTTCGCCGCGTGGAAGGTCCTCGGCGGCAAGGACTCCTCGGGCGGCAACTACAAGCTCTCCGCCCCGCAGTCGCTGCCGGACGGCTACGTCAAGAAGTCGTCCGACGAGAAGCCGGCCGACCCCAACAAGCCCGAGTCCACGAAGTACGGCTCGAACCTCATCGGCGTGATCTCCAGCTACACCAAGGGCGCCGACCCGCTCGACACGATCTCGGTGATCGGCATCTACGGGCAGCTGAACAGCCCCGACCAGATCATCCAGGAGTCGAAGCAGGACAGCGGCGGCCTCACCTGGACGACGCCGATGACGGACTACCCCGCGAACGACAGCACGAGCTCCGCCGCGAAGCTCGCCTGCGGCGCCACCAGCATCATCGGCAAGCCCGGACCCGTGGTCTGCGTGTGGGCCGACAAGTCCACCTACGGCCACGTCAGCTTCAACCACGTCAGCATCACCGGCACCGCCCCGACCCCGCTCTCCCCGGCCCAGGCCGCGGAGAAGACCCGCGCCATCCGTGACGCGATGAAGGTGGCCAAGTGACCGACCAGAGCCCGTACGGCGCACCGCCGCCGCCCCCCAACCAGCCCTACGGGGCACCGCCGCCGCCCGCCGGCCAGCCCTTCGGGGCTCCCCCACCGCCCACCGACCAGCCCTACGGCGCCGTGCCGCCGCAGGCGCCGCCGCCCGGCTACCCCGCGCCCGACCAGGCCGGCTACCCCGGGTACGGGATGTACCCGCCGCCCCCGCCCCGCACGTCGCACAAGACGCTGTGGATCGTCCTCGGCTGCGTCTTCGGCGTGCTGCTCCTCGGCGGCGGCGCGCTCGCGTACTTCGTCTTCGACGTGACGAGCAACGCGGGCACCCAGAAGATCGTGATGCCGACGGCCTTCAAGGACCTCAAGGCCAACGACGACCCGACCACGACCCGGAAGATCCAGGACGAGATCACGTCCAAGATCGGCAACGGTGACGGCAACTGGAAGCCCACCGGCGTCGCCGCGGTCTACCAGGACGCGAACTCCGACCCGCAGCTGGTCGCGGTCGGCGTGTACGGCAAGGTCCTGCTGCCCAAGCAGGAGCTGGACCAGATGTTCCAGGGCTTCTCCGGCTCGGGCGGGCAGGTCGGCGACCGGCACGCGGTCGACCCCGGCCCCAAGGGCGGCACCATGGAGTGCGGGACGTCCGTGGACGGCGACACCAAGATGGCCGTGTGCGCCTGGGCCGACAGCAGCAGCCTCGTGATGGTGCTCAAGGGCGCCGACGACGGCACCCAGCCGGACGTGGACAAGCTCGCCGCCGACACCCGCGACCTGCGCGCGGTCGCCGAGGTGCCGAAGTAACCACGAGCCACCCACCGGGCGAACGGAACACGCGAGAGGGCCCCGCACCACGACGGTGCGGGGCCCTCTCGTTCAAGGCTTCAGGACTCAGGCGCTCTTCTCGCGCCGCTCGCGCTTGATCATGTCGCGCGGGACGAGCGTCGGGATCGCGTGCTTGGAGACCACGTCCCCGGTGACCACCACGCGGGCGACGTCCTGGCGCGAGGGGACCTCGTACATCACGGACATCAGCACCTCCTCCATGATGGCCCGCAGCCCGCGCGCGCCGGTGCCGCGCAGGATCGCCTGGTCGGCGATCGCCTCCAGCGCGTCACGCGTGAACTCCAGCTCCACGCCGTCCAGTTCGAAGAGCTTGCGGTACTGCTTGACCAGCGCGTTCTTCGGCTCGGTGAGGATCTGCAGGAGCGCCTCGCGGTCCAGGTTGTGCACGCTGGTGATCACCGGCAGACGGCCGATGAACTCCGGGATCATGCCGAACTTCACCAGGTCCTCGGGCATCACCTGACGGAAGTGGTCGCTCGCGTCCGACTCCCGCTTGGAGCGGATGTTCGCGCCGAAGCCGATGCCCTTGGCACCCGCGCGGCCCTCGATGATCCGCTCCAGGCCGGCGAACGCGCCGCCGACGATGAACAGCACGTTGGTGGTGTCGATCTGGATGAACTCCTGGTGCGGGTGCTTGCGCCCGCCCTGCGGCGGCACCGACGCGGTGGTGCCCTCCAGGATCTTCAGCAGCGCCTGCTGCACGCCCTCGCCGGAGACGTCCCGGGTGATCGACGGGTTCTCGCTCTTGCGCGCGACCTTGTCGATCTCGTCGATGTAGATGATCCCGGTCTCGGCCTTCTTGACGTCGTAGTCGGCCGCCTGGATCAGCTTGAGCAGGATGTTCTCGACGTCCTCGCCGACGTACCCGGCCTCGGTCAGCGCCGTGGCGTCCGCGATCGCGAACGGCACGTTGAGCATCCGGGCCAGGGTCTGCGCCAGCAGGGTCTTGCCGGAGCCGGTGGGGCCCAGCAGCAGGATGTTGGACTTGGCCAGCTCGATCGCGTCGTCGCGGCCGTTGCCGCCGCTGCGGCCCGCCTCGCCCGCCTGGACGCGCTTGTAGTGGTTGTAGACGGCCACCGACAGCGCCTTCTTGGCGAGGTCCTGGCCGACCACGTACTGGTCCAGGAACTCGTAGATCTCGCGCGGCTTCGGGAGTTCCTCGAAGCGCACCTCGGAGGTCTCGGCGAGTTCCTCCTCGATGATCTCGTTGCACAGGTCGATGCACTCGTCGCAGATGTACACGCCTGGGCCGGCGATCAGCTTCTTCACCTGCTTCTGCGACTTGCCGCAGAACGAGCACTTGAGCAGGTCGCCACCGTCTCCGATGCGTGCCACGAGGTGCTTCCCCTTCGCCAGGGGCCCCGCGGGGGTTCCGGGGCCTGGTGCTGTGGACCGTCAACGCCGACGGCGATCGGTCTCGCTATCCGACGGTACTCTGCCGGGCCCCTGATTCCGTCCTCTTCGCCGGGTCTGCCCTACGCCCTGGGCGAATTGATACCGAACAGATGCCGTCGCGGCGGCCGCCGAAGGGTCCGGGGCGGGGGGGGGGGGGCGGCCCGGCCCCCGCCCCCCCCCCCCCCCCCCCGCCCCCCCCCCCCCCCGGCCGGGGGGGGGGGGGGGGGGGGGGGTGGGTCTAGGG
>NZ_JBHWGV010000111.1:22196-29835 GCF_042732955.1 Kitasatospora sp. NPDC059747
CGCCCCGGCGGGGCGCCGGTGTAGCCGCCCCCCCCGCGGGGGGGCCGGGCGCCGGGGGGGCGCGCGCGGGGGCCCGCCCGCCCGGCCCCGGCCCCCCCGGCGCCCTGCCGACCTCAGGAGGTCAGCGAGGTCTTGCGGGTGGAGATGATCTGGTCGATCAGGCCGTACTCGGCGGCCTCCTCGGCGGTGAGGATCTTGTCGCGCTCGATGTCCTCGCGCACCTGCTCCACCGACTTGTTGGAGTGCTTGGAGAGCATCTGCTCCAGCTGCTCGCGCATCCGGAAGATCTCCTTGGCCTGGATCTCCAGGTCGGACACCTGGCCGCGGCCGGTCTCGGTGTACGGCTGGTGGATCAGGATCCGGGCGTTCGGCAGCGCCATGCGCTTGCCGGGGGTGCCGGCCGCGAGCAGCACGGCCGCGGCGGAGGCCGCCTGGCCCATGCAGACCGTGGTGATGTCCGGCTTGACGTACTGCATGGTGTCGTAGATGGCCGTCAGAGCCGTGAACGAGCCGCCGGGCGAGTTGATGTACATCTGGATCTCGCGGTCCGGGTCCATCGACTCCAGGCACAGCAGCTGCGCCATGATGTCGTTCGCCGAGACGTCGTCGACCTGCGAGCCGAGGAAGATGATGCGCTCCTCGAACAGCTTGGCGTACGGGTCGTACTCGCGGATGCCCTGCGTGGTGCGCTCGACGAAGCGCGGGACGATGTAGCGGCCCTCGGCGCGCATGTCCTCGACGCGGGCCTGGGCGGCCGACAGGCTGGGGATGTTCATGGGGGTTCTTGTCCTCCGGGGCGTTGGGGCTGTGGTCTCGTGGGCCGGGCCGAGGCTCAGGCGCCCGTGCCGCCGCCGCCGGGAACGTCCGCGGCGCTGTGCATGATCGCGTCGATCAGGCCGTACTCCAGGGCCTCCTCCGGCGTGAACCAGCGGTCGCGGTCGGAGTCCCGGGTGATCTGCTCGAAGGACTGGCCGCTGTGGAAGGCGATCAGCTCGGACATCCGCTTCTTGGTGCGCAGCAGCTGCTCGGCCTGGATGCGGATGTCGGTGGCGGAGCCGCCGAGGCCGGCCGACGGCTGGTGCATCAGGATGTTGGCGTTCGGCAGCGAGAAGCGCTTGCCCTTGGCGCCGGCCGTCAGCAGGAACTGGCCCATCGAGGCCGCCATGCCCATCGCGATGGTGACGACGTCGTTCTTGATGTACTGCATGGTGTCGTAGATCGCCATGCCGGCCGAGATCGAGCCGCCCGGGGAGTTGATGTAGAGGAAGATGTCCTTTTCCGGGTCCGCGGCCAGCAGGAGCAGCTGCGCGGTGATCTTGTTGGCGATGTCGTCGTCGACCTGCTGGCCGAGGAAGATGATCCGCTCGTTGAGCAGCCGGTTGTAGACCTGGTCGCCCAGGCCGCCGAGCACGTCACCAGAGGCGGCGTGCGGCGCCATCGGGCCCATCTGCATCTGCGGGAACGTCACTTAGCCACCTGCTCAGTCGATTTGGACGGTCGCCGGGCGGCCGTCACGGTGTCGCACAGCTTCCGGGTATCACGTCGTGATTGTTGCTGTCCAAGGACCCTAACGCGCAGGCCGGGCCGCAGAATCCCCCACGCAGAACTGTTCGCTGTGAGCGCAGGGTCACGCGCGCCGGACGGGACTGCTCCGGTTGGGGTGCCCGCGCCGGGAACGGCGACGGGCCCGGACGCCATGACGGCGTCCGGGCCCGCTGCGTGCCTCAGGGGGCTACCGCGGCCATCAGGCCTCGGTGGTCTCCTCGGCGGCGGCCTCGGTGGCCTCGACGGTCTCGCCCGACTCGTCCTCGTCGTCGAAGTTGACCTCGTTGCCCTCGGTGTCGACGACCTTGGCGGCCTCGACCACGGTGGCCAGCGCCTTGCCGCGGGCGACCTCGCCGACCAGCAGCGGAACCTGGCCGCCCTGGACGACCTGCTGGGCGAACTGGTCCGGGGTCAGGCCGGAGCCGGCGGCGCGGCGGATGAGGTGCTCGGTGAGCTCCTCCTGGTTGACCCCCAGCTCCTCGTTGGCGACGATCTGGTCCAGGACGAACTGGGTCTTGATGCCCTTCTTCGCCTGCTCCTCGATCTCCGCCTCCCACTCCTCGCGGGTCTTGCCCTGGGTCTCCAGGTAGGCGTCGATGGTCAGGCCCATCGGCTCCAGCTGGTGGTGCTCCAGGTTGTGCTTGCGGGTCTCGATCTCGTCCTTGAGGAGCTTCTCCGGGTACTCGATGTCGACCAGCGCGAGCAGGGCGTCGAGGACCTTCTCCTGGGCCTGGGTGGCCTGGTCGTACTCCTTCATGCGCTCCAGGCGCTTGCGGGAGTCGGCGCGCAGGTCCTCCAGGGAGTCGAACTCGCTGGCCAGCTGGGCGAACTCGTCGTCCAGCTCGGGCAGCTCCTTCTCCTGGACGGCGGTGACGGTGACGGTGACCTCGGAGGTCTTGCCCGCCTGGGTGCCGCCCTTGAGCTCGGTCTCGAAGGTCGCGGTGCCACCGGCCTCCAGGCCGGTGACGGCGTCGTCGATGCCGTCGATCAGGCGGCCGGAGCCGATCTCGTAGCTCACGCCGTTGGCGGTGCCGTCCTCCGGCACCTCGCCGTCGACCGTGGCGACGAGGTCGATGACCACGATGTCACCGGCGGCCGCGGCGCGCTCGACGTCCTTGACCGAGGAGAAGCGCTCGCGCAGCTGCTCCAGGGACTTCTCGATGTCCTCGTCGGCGACGACGATCGGGTCGACGGTCACCTCGATGGAGGAGAACTCCGGCAGGGTGATCTCCGGGCGGACGTCCACCTCGGCGGTGAACTTCAGGTCACCGCCATCGGCGATCGTCTCGACACCCTCGATGTTGGTGATGTCGGGCTGGCCGAGGACCTCGATCTTGCCCTCGTCGACGGCCTGCGTGTAGAAGCGCGGCAGGGCGTCGTTCACGGCCTCCTCCAGCACGGCGCCACGGCCGAAACGCTGGTCGATGACGCGAGCCGGGATCTTGCCCTTACGGAAGCCCGGAACCGTGACCTGCTGGTTGATCTTCTTGTACGCCGCGTCGAGGCTGGGCTTGAGCTCCTCGAAGGGCACCTCGACGGTGAGTCGAACCCGGGTCGGGTTCAGAGTCTCGACGGCGCTCTTCACGGTTTGGTCTCCTATGGGCTTGCGGTCAGGTTGCCTCCCCAGCCCCGGATCGCGCCGGCCGGGGCCGGTACGGGTGGGTCTGGCGAGACGGGCGATGGGCGGTTGGAGCTGCATCTCCCGTGGGGGGTGGACGGTGAGCGTGACTCCTCGCCCTCGTGCGGTTGACCTGGGTGTTCGCCGCAGGGACTACCGCCAGCGCCCCATCCTACCGGTACCACGAAAGGCGGACGCCAGACGTCACCGTACCCGGGGAACAGAACAGGGCCCCGCCCGGTGGGCGAGACCCTGCCGCACGTCGGGGTGACCGGATTCGAACCGACGGCCTTCCGCTCCCAAAGCGGACGCGCTACCAAACTGCGCCACACCCCGTGGTGCCGAGAGGAAGCGTACACGCCGGGCCCCGGCGGTTCGCCGACTTATTCCGGGCCGCCGGAAGGGGTTTCGGGAGCGCGTCCGGGGGGCGCGGAGAAATGCGGTGTGCACGGGAGCGACCGGACCAGGTACGCTGTTCCCCGAACTTCCGGCTGCGTGCCGGGGGATCACGCGGGCGTAGCTCAATGGTAGAGCCCTAGTCTTCCAAACTAGTCACGCGAGTTCGATTCTCGTCGCCCGCTCCACGGCCCGGCCCCGGTGCGTCCTCGCACCGGGGCCGTCGGCGTTCCCGGGTCCGTCCGCAGGTCAGAGCCCCAGGCGGGCGGCGCGGGCCGCGGCGCGGTCGAGCAGCAGGTGGACGTCGGCCTCCCGGGTGGTCGGGCGGTCGTTGTACTCGTCCGGGGAGTGCGCCGGGCGGCCGGTCGCGTGCAGGACCTCCATCAGCTGGACGCGCGCCGTACGGACGGTGCGCGGGGTGCCGTAGCCGTGCGCGAGGACGGCGGCCTGCGCGCCGAGGAGGCAGACCCGGCCGCCCGCGTCCCACAGCGCGCCCTGGAGCCAGCCGAACGCGCCGATGTAGCGCGAGGCGAGCCGCAGGTGGTCGGCGGCGCTGACCGGCACCGGACGGACGGGGCGGCGCAGCACCCGGCCGACCAGGGTCGCCCGGGGCTCGGGGTGGCCGGCGTGCCACGCGAGCGGGGCGGTGCCGTACGGGCAGACGTACGGGACGGGTGTGCGGGCGGGGGCGGGCAGGGAGGCGAGGTAGGCCTCGACCTCGGCGACCAGGCCGGAGCCGTCGGCGCCCCTCAGGATCGACGGTGGGAGGGGCAGCAGCGGCGGCGGGGACGTCGGGACGGTGCGGGGCATGCGGTTCTCCGGGCTGGCGGCCTTCAGGTTCCGCTCCCAAAGTGGGGCATGGCGGACATTTCCGCGACCGGAGGTCCGGGCGGTCCGGGCGGTTTCCCGGCAGGCTGTCGGGCCGATAGCCTCGGCGCGTTCGAGCACGGTTCGATCGCGTGTCCGGAGCGTCACGCGGGACCGCGCGTCACGCAGATCACTACGCAGACCACTGCGGTCCCGAGGTGGAGGAGTTCCGGTGCGTCCCGAGGAGCGGCTTGCCGTCATACAGCGCTGCGTCGTGCGGGAGATGGCGGGGCTCGGGCAGGTGTTCACCGTCGACGGCGAGGTGGTGCGCGGCCCGGGCACGACGGCGGTGGCCGTGCGCGAGCACCCGGGCGGCGACGGGGCCGGTCACGTCGACCTCGGCTTCGTGCTGCACCTGGGGCGGGCGGACGCGCCCGTGGTCTGGGACTGTTCGGCGGGCCTCGGCAAGACCGAGGAGGAGAAGCTCGCCAACGCGGTGAAGATGTGGGCGACCACCACCGCCTCGGTGCTGGTCGAGCTGGCGGACGGCCGGGGCGTGTACGCCGACCGCGCGGACCACGCCGAACTGCCCGGCTGGCACGCGCTGCAGGGGCCGGCGGCGGTGTTCGGCTTCGGCAACGAGCGGCTGGCGGCCTGGCTCACGGAGCACCGGGTGCTGCCCGCGCTGGCGCCGGCGCTGCGGCCGGGGCTGACCGGGGCGGGGCCGGTCGGGGTGAAGCTCTTCCTGGGCGGGAAGGCGGGCGACGACGTCGCCGAGGTCCGGGTCGACGGCGAGGTGTCGGAGGCGGCTTCGGCGGCGCTGCGCGCGCTGGACTGGCCGCGCGGCGAACGCCTGTGCTGGGCACGGCTGTTCGTCCTGCTGACGGCGGTGCGCCCGGTCGGGCCGGCGGTGGTGCCGGCAAGTGCCGGGGCGCCCGCACCGGTGCGCACGCCCGCCCCGGCGGCAGTGCGCCCCCGGGGACTGTTCGCTCGCTGGCGGGAGGCCAGACGGGCCGGCCGGTGACCCTCGCGCGGGTGCCGCCGGCCCTCCCGTCAGCCGCCGGTGATGCCGGAGATGCTGTGGGCCAGGTTCGCCAGCAGGGAGTTGATCGAACCGGCGACGGTGGTCTCGTGGAGCATGAAGCCGAACAGGGCGGCGATGATCGCGTGCGGGATCTTCAGCTGCTTGTTGCGGATGAAGATGATGCACAGGATCGCGAACAGGACCAGCGCGGAGACGGAGAGTGCCACCCGGACTCACTTCCTCGTTTCATAGCGTGGCGCCACCGGCCGGCGGCACCTGCGAAGCCGGACCCCGGCCTGTCCGACGGTCCCGAGGCGGAATCGCGGACCGTCCGGCACACCCCGGCCGGGCGGGGAGCACTCAGCGATCGCACAAGCTCTTCCGTGCCGCACGTGACGCCCCCCATCCCCCGAATCCTGACCAGTCCCGCCCGGACTCAGTGTGGTCGACCGTGCCGATTGCGTAAAGGTCTGACAGTCGGCCCAACGCCGATATCCTGGGATGCGAGACGAGTTTCCGCCGTCCGAGACGATAGCCGAGTCGTTCTGACGAATCGTCGGCGGGGCCGCGCTGAGCGGCCGGGAAACGCGCGGCGGCGGGGAACGGAAGGCTCAGGTCCACTCCGCTGACGGGGCGCCCGATTTGGCCGAAGATCGGCACCCAGGCTTGACAGCTCCTGCCTGCGGCATGTGCCGGCGCGGGGCCCCGCCCGATCCGGCGGCGGGCGCCGCGGACGGCCCGTCGGCCGGTCGGGGCGTCAGTCGCGCCAGAGCAGCAGCACCGCGCGGTCGTCGTTGATGTCCCGGGCGACCGTCTCGATCAGCGCGGCGGCGGCGCCGGCCCCGGCGCCCGGGCCGCTGCCGGGCACCAGCCGGTCGGCCTCGCCCATCAGCCGGTCCATGCCCTCGGTGAGGTCCCGGCCGGGCGCCTCGACCATGCCGTCGGTGCACAGCAGCAGGACGTCGCCGCGGTTCAGGCGTCCGCGCACGCCCTCGAACTTGGCGCCGTCGTAGATGCCGAGCAGCGGGCCCTCGGTGGCCTCCTTGACCTCCCAGCGCCCGGCGCCCGCCAGGCGCTGCATGCCCGGCAGGTGCCCGGCGGAGAGCAGTTCGTACTCGCCGGTGTCCAGGTCGAGCACCAGGTGGACGGCGGTCGCGAAGCCCTCGTCCCAGGACTGGCGCAGCAGGTAGCCGTTGGCGGCGGGCAGGAAGTCGTGCGCGGGCAGCGAGCCCACCAGTCCGCCGAAGGCGCCGGACAGCAGCAGCGCCCGCGAGCCGGCGTCCATGCCCTTGCCGGAGACGTCCGCGAGGACCACCTCCAGCACGCGCTGGCCCGGGCCGGTGCGGGCGGCGACCACGAAGTCCCCGGAGAAGGACTGCCCGCCGGCCGGGCGCAGCGCCATGTCGGCGTGCCAGCCGTCCGGCAGCCGCGGGACGCGGCTCTGCACCCGCAGCCGCTCGCGCAGGTCGAACAGCATCGTCGAGCCGCCCCACCAGGGCACCCCGACCCGGGCCCGGAACTGGGCCAGCAGCAGGCCGCCGACCCCGGCGGCGCCGACCACGAGGGCCGCGCCGGGGGTGACGCCGTAGACGTACGCCTCCGGGTTCAGGCTGGCGACCCGCTCGCCGGTGTGGATCACGGACTCGGCGGACAGGCCGAGGGCGGCGAGCGCGTACAGCACCACGAGGCTGCCGGGGCGCAGCAGCAGGGCGCCGGCCAGGATCGGCAGGACGAGGGCGGTGGGCGGGGCCCAGGCGGGCATCCAGATGTTGAGCAGGATCAGCAGCGGGACGAGCAGCGCGAGCGCGCAGAGCACCGGCCAGTCGGCGGCGCCGCCGCGGAAGTAGTCGACCCCGGCCGTGCGCAGCCTTCGGCGGGCCCGGCGGAGCCTCCTGCGCAACCGGGCCGTCACGGGGTCGGACGCCGGGACGGCGCCGGGCCTCGTCGCAGTCGTCTGGGGCGGTGCGCCCGGCGGTCTGCCAGCCATGGGGCCCGACCTTATCCACGGGCACCGCCCGGCGTCGACGGCTCGGCCGGGGGCGGTCGCGCCGAGGTGCGGGCGCGTCAGCGGGTTTCGGCCGATCGGTGCGGTGGTGGCCGCGGCGTCAGGAGGCGTGCGCCGGTTGGGCGTACGAACCAGGCGGACGACGTACGCGCCCCGCGTGCGGGGGTCTTCGCGCGCTGCCGGGCTGTGGCCGATGCCACAGGCGGCGCGGGGGCGCGGACGACGGCGGCCGGCCGCGCTGGGG